>JAISYA010000064.1 GCA_031270205.1 Treponema sp. | reverse complement strand
CGCTTACAATGATTTGGTATTAAACCAGACGGTATAAAAAACTTCCTATCGAACGAGCCTCCGATCAAACTAACGCAACGTTTAAGATACCGCGGGGCTTGCCCCGCGGAGGCTCATTTCGCCGCAATGTATTTGAGGAAATTCCTCAAGAGAGTGGTAAGCGCCACAGTCCCCAGAATCATCACCACGGAAAGAGCGCTAATCACCGGGGTAACGCCGCCCCGGCGGGTGATGGCCGAGTAGATAAAAATCGGCAGGGTCGAGGAACCCGGGCCGGCCACGAAAAAAGTGATGACAAAATCCTCCAGTGAAAGGGTGATGGCGGTTAAAAGGCCGGACATGATGCCGGGCATGCAGATTGGCAGGGTGACTTTGAACAGGGTCTGCTTTTCACTCGCCCCCAGGTCGTGGGCGGCTTCAATTATGGAAAAATCAAACTCATCAAGCCGGGCCATCACCATGAGAAATACAAAGGGCAGGTTGAAGGTGGTGTGGGCGATGTAGATGGTAAGCAAGCCCAGGGGAATGCCCAGCCCGGCAAAAAAAATCGAAAGGGATACGCCGATGATGATCTCCGGCAGAATCATGGGCAGAAAGGAAATAGTTTGCACATAACCGCGGAGTTTGAAGCGGTACCAGTTGATGCCGATTGCGCCGATGGTCCCTATCACCGTGGCGGTGGCCGCCGAAGTCACGGCAATGACAAAGCTGTTTCCGAAAGCCCGCCAGAGTTCCCTGGATGAAAGGAGCCGCCCGTACCAGCGCAGGGAAAAACCGTTCCAGTGCATACCGGTAGAATCGTTAAAGGAATAGAGTATCAAAACCAGCAGGGGCAGAAAGAGAAAAACAATCGTAACGATAAAAACGGTCTGTGACAGGGAAAAGCGCCTGCGGTAGGCCAGCCGCGCGTGACGGGCGGCCTCGCCCTGAATAACCCTGCCGGGCCTGATTGAAGTGATTACACTGCGGACTACCGCTTTGAAGTTCCAGCTCACAAGCTGCCTCCGCGGTCCGGAGCGGACGGCCTTGCGGCATCCGCGCCTTCGACTCCCCTAAGATCAGCCGTCCGGAAAACGTCGCGCCGCTGGATGTTCATCATCAGCAAAACTCCCGCCGTAGTGACCAGGGTGAGCACCATGGAAATTGCCGAAGCCCGCGGCCAGTTACGCGATTTTGAAAGCTGGTCGGCGATGATATTTCCCAGCATGTAGGAATCCTTGCCGCCCACCAAAAGCGGCACCGCGTAAGCGCCGAAAATGGGAATAAAAGTAAAAAGCACCGCCGTAAAAATGCCGCCGCGAATATTGGGTAGCAGCACCTTGATCATCGAAGTCAGCTTGGTAGCGCCCAGATCGCGGGCGGCCTCAAGCAGGGAAAAATCGAATTTGTCTATCGTGGAAAAAAGAGGAAGAATCGCGTAGGGCAGGTACATATAGACCAGCACCAACACCACGACTTTCTGATTGTAGAGGAAATGGATATATTCGTCGATGATTCCCGCGCGGATTAAGAATTCGTTGAGAAAGCCGTTGTTCCCCAGAATATTCATCCAGGCGAAAACCCGTATGAGAAAATTCGTCCAAAAAGGAATGATGATGAGCAGCAGTAAAAAAGTTTGATTCCGGCTTTTCGCCATGAAGTAACCGCAGGGCAGGGCGATAAAAATGGTAATCACCGTGGCGGCCATTGAGGTCAGCACCGTGCGGAGGGTGATGCCCAGAAAAATCGGATCGCCAAGATAGCGGTAGGCGTCAACGGAGAATTCGTTCTCAACACCGCCGTAGAGTCCCTTTTTGAGAAAGCTGTAGATGATGATGATACCCAGCGGCGCGAGAAAAAACAGGGTAAACCAGAGCGCCATTGGCAGCGAGTACAGCGGACCGAAATTCCGCTCGCGCTTCCGCCCGGTGCGGCTCACTTTTTTACCTCGACGATATAACCGTCATTGGCACTCCAGGAGAGAAAAACCGAATCCTTCCAGACAATATCCGGCCCGTCGTCGGAATAATTGGGGTGCTGTTTTATCACCCTGATAAGGGTTTTCTCCATCACCTTGACGTAGAATTTCGTCTGGAAACCCGAATAGATCGGCTCGTCCACTGTGCCCTGAAAAAGGTTGATGTCACCCCGCTTGGTGGCGGGCCGGTCTTTGGTGATAACGATCTTTTCCGGCCTGATGGTAAAGCTCACGGTCTGGCCGGAGCGCACCTTGTCCACGGTCGTCACCTTGATCCGCCCCAGCTCCGGAATATCCAGCTCCGCCATATACTCCGTGCTGGCCGCTTCAATACCGGGCAACAGAGGCGCATTTATTTTTTCGGCGCTGATCACTTCGGCGTCAAAGAGATTGGTCTCGCCGATAAAACGGGCCGCGAAATCCGTGGCCGGACTTTCGTAAATCTCGTGGGGCGTGCCGATTTGCAGCACGTCGCCCTGACTCATCACCGCCAGGCGGTCGGAGACCGAAAGAGCCTCCTGCTGGTCGTGGGTAACATAAATGAACGTGACGCCGATTTTATCGTGTATCTGATCCAACTCAATAAGCATGCGCTGGCGGAGCTTGGCGTCCAGCGCGGAAAGCGGCTCGTCCAGCAGCAGCACACTCGGCTCATTGATCAGCGCCCTGGCAATGGCAACCCGCTGTTTTTGCCCGCCCGAAAGCTGGTTTGGCCTTTTATGGGCGTGGCCTTCAAGCTGCACGAGGCGGAGATATTCGTTCACTTTGGATTCGACTTCGCCCCTGGCGGCCTTTTTGATCCGCATGGAAAAGGCCACGTTTTCAAACACCGTCAGGTGGGGAAACAGGGCATAGTTCTGGAAAACCGTATTGGCCGGCCGCCGGTTGGGGGGAAGGGGAAGCACATCGTTCCTGTCAAAAGTAACCGTCCCGGAATCGGGCTGCTCAAAACCCGCGATAATCCGCAGGAGGGTTGTTTTCCCGCATCCTGAAGGTCCCAGGAGGGAGAAAAACTCCCCTTTTTTAATCTCAAGGCTCACATCGTTGAGCGCCCTAAAATCACCGAAGGATTTGGAAACCCCTTCGATGACCACATCGCTTCCCTTCAATCTGTTACTTCCAGCCTCCTTTAAGGCAAGAGGTATGCCGCGTCCCGGCGCGGCATACCATGCCGCCGTTCCCTATCAGGGTTTGGTTCTAAAGGTACAATGCGGATTTTCGCCCTTATTGTCAACTAGCAATTTGCCGCGCTTCGCGCATTATAATCCCCAAAAATCGCCTTCAGACGATTTTTTACCTTGCAAACCGCAAGCTGCTAAAAGCAGCACTGCTTTAGCGGCAAGCGCGACAGGCTGCCAGGGAAAGAGGAAGAAACTCCGGTCCCTTTGGAAAGGCTACGTCAGCATCAGCAGCGAAAACACCTTGGCGTCACCCAAAATATTTTTCAGCAGGGCGTATTCGTTGGGCTGATGGGCGGTGTTGTCGAACCTGGCCCAGACCACCGAGTCAATTCCGGCGTTGCGGAGGTAGGCCCCCACCGTACCGCCGCCTATGCCTATGGGCCGGGGGGTTACGCCGTACACTTCCTGTATGGCCTTGCTCAAAAACCTGACCACCGGCGCGTCCGGGGAAGTGGGTTTTGACTCCATTACCTGGGGAAGGGTGTATTCAACGCTTACTTTGTGCTTTGCCTCCACTTCCGCCTTTATCCGGTCGATTTCAGCCAACACGGTTTTGGGCGAATAACGGGGGAGCGCCCGTATGTCCATGTAGAACACGTCCTCACCGGGAATGGTGTTGATATTAGGGACGTTGGCCTCTTTTTTGGTGGGCTGGAAAGTGGAGTAGTCAGGTTCAAAGAGGGGGTCTTTGTCGCCGAATTGGGCGGAAAGTTCGTAGTGAAGCCGCACCGCGAGGTCGGCGCCGGCAAGGTGGGCGTTGGCTCCCTGATCCGGCCTTGAGCCGTGGGCCTGCAGGCCCCTGGTGACAAAACGGATCCAGATCAGATTTTTCTCCGCGACTTCCATGGATTCGCCCTTGCTGTCCCCGCTGTCGGGGATAATGACCATGTCGTTTTTCTGAAACAGATCGCCGTGGTTTTTGATGAGCCAGTCGATGCCGTAATAGCTGCCGTTTTCCTCGTCCGCGGCAAAGAGCAGTTTTACCGTCCGTCCGGGGCGCAGGCCCTGTTCCACAAAGGCCAGGGCTGCCAGCACCGAAGAGGTAAGTCCCTGCTGGTTGTCTTCCACCCCCCGGCCGATAAGCCGCGGTCCCAGGGGGGCGTCATCGGCCTGTACCACCGTCCACGGATCGCCGCTCCAGAGGGAAAACTCGCCGGGCGGCACCACATCGATGTGGCTCATGATCCAGAGGCTGCCGCCGTTCCCGCCGCCGGGGATCGTGGCGATGAGGTTGGGCCGTATGCCGCCCTTGGCCCGCTCGTCCGGGGCATCGTAACGCTCCAGTTCGGTGATACCGTGCTTTTTGAGCCAGCCTTCAAGAAAAACACACTTGTCCAGCTCGCCTTCCCCGCCTGAGTCCGGGGATATTGCCGGGTGTTTGGTCAGGGCGGTTTCAAGTTCCACCGCAACGGGGGCCGATTTGTCGATGTAGGAAAAAATCTTCTCTTTCATGGCGCGTAACTCCTTCAAATGCGCATAACGGCATGTTTAATTCACCTAATGATTGTAGGCTTTCCAGCTTGTTTTGATCAGCGTGTCCATATCCGAATATTGGGCTTTCCAGCCCAAAAGTTCCAGGGCAAGCGAGGCCGAAGCGGTGAGTTTGGCGGAGTCCCCGGGACGCCGCCCGGCTATTTTCGCGGGGATGGCTTTGCCGGTTATCCGCCGGGCGCTTTCCAGCACTTCGGCCACGGAGCTGCCGGTTTCGCTCCCCAGGTTGACGATAAGGCTCTTCCCGTTTTTACCGATATAATCCAGGGCTGTAGCGTGGGCCGACGCCAGATCGC
Organism: Treponema sp.; assembly: GCA_031270205.1. Classification (GTDB taxonomy): domain Bacteria; phylum Spirochaetota; class Spirochaetia; order Treponematales; family Breznakiellaceae; genus WQXQ01. The sequence goes on along the minus strand of JAISYA010000064.1, from coordinate 5,547 downwards.
TTACGTGAATATAATCCCGAATGCAGGTGCCGTCGGGGGTGTCGTAATCGTTCCCGAATATGTACAGCTCTTTGCGCATACCGCAGGCCGTTTCCATAATAACCGGCAGAAGATTGGCGGGATTCTGTTCCAGGCCCCTGATCCGCCCCTTTACATCGTAACCGGCGGCGTTGAAATAGCGGAGGCACGCATAGCGCATACCCCGGAGTTTTTCATACCATCCCAAAAAGCGTTCGATTTCCAGCTTGGTAAAACCGTAGTAATTTTCCGGTTTTGCGGGATGCTTTTCATCAATGGGCAGATACTCAGGCTCGCCGTAAACCGCGGCGCTGGACGAAAAAACGATGTTTTTAATCCCGGTTTCGGATGCGGCGTTGAGAATATTGATGGTCCCGTTGATGTTGTTTCGGGAATATTTTTCCGGTTCCCGCATGGATTCACCGGCGGCTTTGGAAGCCGCAAGGTGCACGAGCGCGTCAAAACCGCCCTTCATGGCCTGTACGAGGCCGGTATAATCGTGAATGTCCCCGTGCATAAATTCCGCGGCGGAAAACAAATTTTCCCGCAGGCCGCTGGAAAGATTATCATACACGGTACAGCGATGCCCCCGGTCAAGCAATTCCCTCGTTACGTGGCTGCCGATATAACCGGCCCCGCCGATGAGTAAAACGTTCATATTTAGAAGTATAGAACAAAAAGGCTTAAAAGACTATCAGGAGGACAGGGCGCCGGCGCTTACCTTCCGAACCGCGCGTACCATGCGTTACGCACGGCAAACCCCGGAGGAAGAGGCCCCGGAGGAGGCCGGGGCGGTTCGCGGAACACGGATGCCGGCGTTTGCGCCCAGGACGATTGCATTTGCGGCCGTGCGGACCGGAAAGGCGCAAATGGTGAACGGAAGGGCGCAAACGCGGACATGAAGAGCGGTTTTGCGGACCGGAAAGCCGTCCGTGCGGACATGAAAGCCGGTTTTGCGTGCTTAAGTTCCTGAAATATGGCAGTTTTCAAAGATTGAAAGTAAACGCCGGCGCCCTGTTTCTAAAACAGGCCCTGCATCCATGCGCCGATTTTTTCTTTTGTCTCCGGCGCGCCCGTGTTTGACAGTTCCCCGGCTATCCTTCCCCGGTACATAACCATGATCCGGTCGGCCAAAGCGAGTATCTCGTCGAGATTCGTGGAGATGAGAATCACCGCCGCCCCTTTTTCCCGCAGTCCCTCGATTTCCTCCCATACAAAGTCCCTGGCGGCAATATCAAGGCCCCAGGTAGGCTCGGAAAGCACGATATAGTCCCGCAGTTGTTCGATTTCCCTGGCGAGGATCAATTTCTGCAAATTGCCGCCCGAAAGGGAAGCGGCGTTTTCTTCCCCGGAACTGAGCGCTCCGCTTTCGCCGCTTCCTGTTCCGGCGATACGGTAACGCCGGATAAGCGCCCCGGCAAAATCCCGGATTGCCCGGCGCTTAAGAAAAGACAGGCGGGTGAATTCCCCCCGGCGGTCTATCATCATGTTCTCGTCCACCGTGGCCGCGAGGGCGCTTCCCACCCGCAGACGGTCGGCGGGCACGTAGGCAAGCCCCTGCCTGCGCAGCCGCCGTATGTTAAGACGCGAAATATCCCGGTCCCGGTGGAGGATTTTCCCCGACGCGGGGTGGAGAAAGCCCCCCAGCGCCGCTTCCAGCACCCCCAGCCCGTTTCCCCCCACTCCCGCGAAACCGAGGATCTCCCCCGCCGTAACCGCGAAAGAAACACGATCCAGCAGGGGCCGCTCCTGGGCGCGCCGCAGCACCGTCACCGCATCAAAGGCGATTATCGGCCCGGCGCACGAAAAAGCGGGCTTTTCCCGCAAACGCGCATCCCGCCCGTTGAAATGTCGCATACCATTTTCTTTTGATCCTCCCGGGGCGGTCATCATCCCGGAGATTTCGTATTCGTCAATGTCCGCCGTATCGCGGATACCGGCCAGCTCCCCCCGGCGCAGCACCGCCACCCGGTCCGAGATCAGTTTTATTTCCCGCAGTTTGTGGGTGATGAGGACAAGCGTTTTCCCCGCAAGGGCCAGCGCTTTAAGGGTTTTGAAAAGGGAAAGCGTCTCCTGTTCGGTCAGCATTGAAGTCGGCTCGTCAAAGATGATAATGTCCGCGTTCCGGTACAGTATCCGGCAAATCTCCACCTGCTGCATCTCGCCGGTACCGAGGCCGCCTACCGGCCGGTCCGGTTCAATCGAGAAATGATGCGAATTGATCAACCGTTCCGCCGCGGCTCTGGCCTTCGCGATGTCGCAAAAAATCCCCCACTTGCGCGGCTCAAGGCCCATCACGATATTTTCAGCCGCCGTGTATTCGGGAAAAAGCATGAAGTGCTGATGCACCATGCCGATTCCCAGCTTTTTGGCGGTAAGGGGGGAATCGATATTCACTTTTTTTTGGTGAATATAAATCTCACCGGCAGTGGGCCGATCAAGGCCGGCGAGGATTTTCATCAGGGTGGTTTTTCCCGCGCCGTTCTCGCCGGCGACGCAGAGAATCTCCCCTTCGCGGATGCCCAGGTGTATGTTATTATTGGCTTTTTTTTCGCTGCCGGGGTATATCTTGCTGATCCCCCGCAGTTCCACCGCGTAGTCAGACACGCTTTGCTCAAAGGGGCGGGACGGAAAAATCCACCCTGCCGGCGCGGATATCATCCATGAACGCGTCGAAGCGCTCCCGCGTGGTCTTCGGAATGTGCTCGCGGTAGCCCGGATCATCGGCGATGAAATCGAGATAACCTTCTTTGGCCCCCACAGTCCGGGATGTCCCGTACGGTATGTTCCCCGCGAGAACATCGCCGAGAATCTCCGTCACGAGTTTTTGCTGTTTCATAAGGCCGCAGCCTACAATCACACCCGGCATTCGGTCGTATTCGCCCGTGTTATACGACAGCACATACGCGCCGCGCTCCCGGGCGGCGCGTATCATCCCCTGGGCCGCGCCGCCGGCAATAGAGGCGAACACGTCAACCCCCGTGTCGATCATGCTGGACGCAAGCTCCGCCGCCTTGTTCGCGTCATACCAGTTGCCAATCACCCTGAAATCCAATTCGATATCAGGATCAACGCGCCGCGCCCCCTCAAGAAAACCGGGCATGATGTGTTTTGAAAGCAGGGGATATTCCTGGGCGGCTATGAAACCGATCCGTTTCGCGGCATTTGCCTGGGGCATGTCGCCCGTCGTAATCAGGCCCGCCAGGTATCCCAGATACAGGGACTGTTCGTACTGGTTATAGAAGTACGTCGCTATCCGGGGATTGCCTTCATAGCGGGCGTCGGTAACAATAAAGCGCTGGCCGGGAAATTTTTCCCCCACACTCGCGCATATTTCAGGTAACGACGGATTTGATCCCAGCACCAGATCGAATTCCCCGCCTGCCACGAGGGAGGTGAGCTGTTCTTCCCATTCGGCCTGGTTAAAACCCGCCTCGTAAATCATCACCCGCACATTATCGTTGGCCCGGGCGAATTCTTCCGCGCCGGCGGCCAGCATTTCATAGGGAGGGCTCCCCGCCGTCACCCCGGTAATATACACCAGCACCGATAAATCGGTATCCTGTTTTGTTTGTTCCGCGCCTGAATCTTTTGCCCTGCACCCTGACAGGGCAAGGAGTGATGCCAGCAAAAAGAACGCGACTGTTTTTCCCATGTTTTCTCCCCGGTCAGGCCGCGTTCTTTTGCCCGCCGCCGGCAAAGATTGTCCGCCGCTTGCCAATCTCGTAGAACGCAAGGACATTCTCCAGGGGCACATCCGCCTGTAAATTATGGCAAGATGTCATTACGTACCCTCCATTTTTTCCCAGTTTACGAGGTTTTTACCCCGGGTAAACAGCAGTACGCCCTTTGCGACATTTTACCAGAATACCTGCACATTCAGCATGACGAGACCGGTGTTGAAACTCTGTAGAATGAGCATACCGTTGAGCGTCCCCAATTCTGTTTTCTCCTGCATCTTCTGTATCGCCGGGTCCGGGGTATCATAGCTTCGCTATTTCCTCAGCGGAGAGTCCGGTTCCTTGGGCTATCTGCTCAGCCGATATCCCCATTCTTTTTAAATTCCGGGCAATTTCAAGCTTTTCCTTCTGCCGCCCCTCCTGCCGTCCCTCCTGCCGTCCCTCTCGCCGCGCCCCGTTTATTCGGGTTACTTCGTCAGAGGCGGCCTTTTCGTAACGCAGATAGGCCCGGAAAAGATCCGGGTTTCCCTGTATCCAGTCTATTTTCTCCTGCATCTTCTGTATCGCCGGGTCCATTTTTAGTACCTCCTCTATAAGGCTAATCGGGCTATATTTGTCAAAATATACCAGCCACCGGTGCAGCGGATCATGCCGAATATCCTTTTCGGGTTGTTTCCTGAACTTTACCATGTCTAAAAAATGCAGTTCCAGGGCATCGGTCAGCATATACTCCTTATGCCGATCCTCGTATATATGAAAACTGGTGTGAAATTCTTCCAGCGGTATGTACCCGAAATCCAGGATGTTTACGCAAATTACCGCCGGCAGCAGGCTGTAATCCTGCCCTGACTTAATGCCCTTGATATAGTGCCGCGCCCAGTAGTCCAGGCTCCGCCGTTCCATGTTGTATTCGTTGTGAAGCTGTATCTCGATATCGACCATGGTATCGTCCACCAGCCTCGCCAGGACATCCAGTTTTCCGGCCTTCCCGCCAACCGTTTCCGCCGGTAAATCCGTGTCTTCGAGGATTTCTACCGACTCTATACGATCCTTTCCCGTCCGTTTGAGGACGGCGTTTAGAAACGCGGTCAGTTGTACTTCGTCCCCTTTTTCGCCCATTGCCTTCTGAAAGGCGAAGTCATTAAGGGGGTTCAGCCGTTCTTCAGCCATTTAGAGGTTTCCCTTTACGGTGATTGCCATATCTACAACTATATCCGGTTTCCGGCGTTCTGTAAAGTTTGCACGGTCCTTTTGAATAGTGAGGAGGGTATAAAGTAAACGCATAAAGTGCGCCGCCCCCAAAGAGGGCAAGCAGATCCGCCTCAGACGGGGCCGGAGCAATGGCGGCCTACCACTTTTCGACGCGCTTCAGCACGGCCTCTTCCTCTTCCGGGCTTCCGGTCGATATGCACAGGTAGATCCCCCGGGGCGGCACCTCCGCGATAAAAGATTCAAGTTCACCGGTTGTAACATCCACCACCACTCCCTTCCCGGCTGCCTGTATCTTCCTGATAAGCGGCGCCCACTGCATTATCGGCTGGTCCTCCCCCACGCCCTGTACCCACTGTATCGCGTTGAGCTTCGGCAGGGTGAGTATCCGGTCAAGGTGCCGGGCCACACCCTTTCCGTCCAGGTGGAAGATGTTGTGGTCCATGTGCAGGCATTCCTGTTCAAGGCCGGGCATCGCGTATTTCTCGAACTGCTCGCAGGAGATCATGCTGGAAAAATCGCAACTGGGGATGTGCAGTTTCCCGAAAGAGGGGATGTTCATCCACGTTACCGAAAGCTGCCGCCGCTCTTTCAGCCGGGCGTCAAAATAGTCGAAGAACTTCAGGAAGTCTTCCAGGGA
>JAISYA010000062.1 GCA_031270205.1 Treponema sp. | reverse complement strand
GGCGTGGGAATGGAGCGTAGCGGAATGACCTAGCCGTTGTGGAGGCCGAGCCGCCTACTGGCGGCGAAGCGCATACAGGCCTGTTAGACGGCGTACTACCGTTCCTCCTTCTTTTATTTTATACCATTTTTAATATTCTATTTCTACATCCAAAGTATGCGGCGGCCAAACCGCCGGGGGCCGCCTCACGCGGCCCCAAGCCAAATATTTTTACATTTGCTTTGCAGCGAAGCCGCTCCGTAATTTATTTCATACCTTCTTTAACAGAGACTGCGGCGGCTAAGCCGCCGAGGGCCGCCTCACGCGGCCCAGACCAAAATATGTACAGATTTTGCGGCGAAGCCGCACAACATTATTAGTATTTTATACTTTGATCCTTACAAAATTATTTTTCATTAATTTATGAACAATTTATTTTACCAGCTTAGGTAGTATGCCGTTTAACGTTCCGGCTGTTTACGAGATGTGAAACTTTGCAGGAAATACGTATGCCGTAACATGGCCTGCCCGTGCTAACTCTTTATCCTGTAAAGAATTAGCGTTGCTGGTTCAGTGATGAAATCTTTATCGGAATTCGGCGTGTTGCACTTGTGTATGCAATATTCCGAAAATGAGGGTTTTATGCGGGTAAAAGATGATTTTACGTTGTACCGGCGCAAGCTGGCATCGGGGATTGTGGTGTTTTATTATCAGTGCTATGACGCTGGCGGCAAACGGCTCTGCGGCCATTCCACGGGAAAGACCACCAAGACCGAAGCGCGGAAGGAATGTATCAGGCTTTTGCAACAGGGATTGCTTATCCCGGCAAAACAGAAAATGCCGACCTTTGCCGAATACGCGGAAGGCTGGTGGGATTTTGAAACCTGCGAGTATCTGAAAAACCAGAAAGGGCGGAAAGACATTACCGAATCGTATGCGAACAACTGCAAGGCGATGGTGAAAAACCAGATACTCCCCTTTTTTGGAAACACGCCGCTGGATAAAATCACCACGGAAGCTATCAACGGCTGGCTCTTGGGTTTCAAGGAACGGAAGGTAACCAACGCTGACGGCAAAGAGGAAACCAGGAGCTACAAGAACACCTACGCCAACACGGTATTCGGTACGCTCTGGCTTATGCTCAACGAGGCGGTGAACCGGAACATACTTAAAAGCAATCCGGCGGCCCCGGTGAAGAAATTAAAAAACGACCGGAAGCATATCGAGATTATTACCCCAGCGGAGGTGAAGCAACTGTTTCCGGTTCATTGGGAGGCCGTCTGGGAGGAAGACCATCTGTGCTATGCGGCGAACAAACTGGCGGCTTGTACGGGTATGCGGATCGGGGAGATATTAGGGCTGCGGGGCGAATACGTGTTTGACGATTATATTCACGTCAAGGCCCAATATGACGAATACGGATACCGGCCCACAAAAACCAAAGAGACCCGGAATATTCCCCTTGCCCCGGTGATTATGAGAGAACTGCGGCGGCTTATGGGGCGCAACGGGCAGGGCTTCCTCTTTTCGCTGGACGGCGGGGCAACGCCGGTAAGCCGGATGCTGATATATAAAAAGTTTCACAAGGCGTTAGTAAAGATCGGGGTAAGCAAAGCGGAGACACGGCGGCGGGGGTTGTCCATGCACAGTTGGCGGCACTTCTTCAACACGACCTTACAGATGGCGAACGTGGCGTTAAGCAAGGTGCAGTCGGTCACGGGGCATAAGTCGGACCGTATGACCGAATGGTACACCCACTATGACGCGAAGGAGTTCTCGGAGGTGCGGAACGTACAGGAAACCTTGTTGCTGCCTGACCGGGCAGGACAGCCGCTTGCCGTTAAGGGCGGAGGCCGGGGAAAACCGAAAACCGTAGCGGAACAGAGCAAACAAAAGACCGGAAGGGCGAAGAAACAAGCCTGACCGGAACAACAGACCAATATGAAAGGCCCCTGCCGGGTTAGCGGCGGGGGCTTTTTTATGCCCAAAAATATTCCGAAAACCCGCATTTTGCAGGAAATACGGAGATATTTCTCCGTTGCGCTATGTAAAACTGCCTCCAGGATTGACCGGCACAGGCCGGTTCTTGCGGAGGGAGCATGGAAAACTATTTGACCATTTTTGAACTGGCGGAAAAAACCCAATTATCAATATCGGCGCTGCGGCGGGCCGTGCAGTTACACGAGATACCCTTTCACCGTTTCATGCGGCGGGTGCGCTTCAAGCCCTCGGAGATTGACGCATGGATCGCCGCCGGGGGCTGCAAGGGGGTGTCCGCCGGGGAAGCAGCCGGGACAGCGCATGAGGGGCAGGAACTTTTTACCGGGCCTGAACCGGCGGAGGGTACGGGCAAAACAAGCGGGACGGGCGGGGAACAGCCATGAGGGATATAGGCAAAGTGATTGAAGAAGCAAAGGCGGAGTTACTGCCTTTCGCAAGCTGGGAAAAACTGCCGGGGGAAAGCGGGGCGGCGTATGCGGCGTTTTGCGCGTACCGGGATTACGGGCCTGAACGGAACATCCGTAAAGCTGTTGAAGGGCACTTCCGCAAAGCGGAAGTGCCTGCGGAGTTTTCACCTGCGGCGAAAACTCCACGCAACAGTCCCGATGCAACTATCGCCCGGAAATACCGGATGTGGCTGTCGTGGTCCATGCAGTTCAAGTGGGTGAAACGGGCGGAGGATTACGACCGGTATCTTGACCGGCTGAAATAGGCGGAACTGCGCAAAACGATTGAGGCCAGGGGGGAAGCGCACCGGGAGGTAACGGGGAAGATGCTGCGGATGGTGAACAAGAAGATGGACATGATGAACCCCGCCGACCTGCCGCAAGGGATGGTCACGACATGGGTAGAGACGGCGGTTAAAACGGAGCGGGAGATTTTCGGCCTGACCGGGGGGAAGGAAAAGGCGGAAACCGGGAAGCCGGGGAACATCACGTTTACGCCTGATTTTGAGGGCTTATAGCAATAACGCTGATTAAAGCAAGCCAGCGGGAGCAATGCGGGATTATGGCAGATATGGGAACAACAACGGTATTCAAACCAACGGCGGTACAGAAAAAAGCCCTCGCCCTCCTCAAGGGCGGGGCGAAACATATCCTGTTGTTCGGCGGTTCCCGCTCCGGCAAGACGACTGTTTTGGTGATGGCGGTTATCTACCGGGCGTTGCGCTTTGACGGAAGCCGCCATTTGATCTGCCGCTACCGGGCGAAGGACGCACGTTCATCGGTACTGCGGGAAACGCTGCTGCCCTGGCTTGACAATACGATTGGCAAAAGCGGCTATACCTACCTGTCCCATGAAAGCATGGTAACGCTGTATAACGGTTCTGAAATCTGGATTGGCGGACTGGGAGACCGGGAGCAGGCGGACAAGATACTCGGCCACGAATACAACACGATTTATTTCAACGAAATATCACAGTTGAGTTATGCGGCGGTTACGACCGCTTATTCCCGGCTGGCAATGCGGGCGCCGGGCTGCCGGAACCTGTTCATGTATGACTGCAATCCCGGTTCCCCCCTCCATTGGGCCTACAAGATTTTTGTGCTTAAAAAAACTTTCTTGTCCGGGGAACCTCTGGAGAAACCGGAACTGTACGCCGCTATGGTCTTAAACCCGGAGGACAACAGGGACAACCTGCCGGAAGATTATATCACCGACATTCTTGACGTGCTGCCTGAAAAGCAGAAAGCCCGGTTCCGTGACGGCCTGTGGGTAAAGGCCGAAGGCGTGATTTACGACAAGTTTGACGAGACGATGATTGTGAGGGCGGCGGATTTGCCCAAAGAGTTTGACCGCTATGCCGCCGGGCAGGACTTCGGCCTCAACATCACCTTTGTCAAAATCGGCTGGCTGGGGGACGTGGTTTATGTCCTCCGCGATTACGGGGCTTTCAACATGACCACCCAGTCATTCAATGAGGAACTTACCGCCCGTGGATGGCTGACCGGTGAAGATGGCTACGGCTTACCGGTGTACTGCGACCCCGCCGGAGGGGAGAGGATACAGGAAATTACCGGAGGGCTGAAGGCCAATAATTCAGTTGAAAGCGGTATTGATTTCATTTGCGCGAAGATTGAACGGCGGCAGTTCTTTGTCTGTGAAACATGTACCGGGGTGCTGTCTGAAATATGGGACTACTGCCGGGACGAGGCGGGGGAGATTGTCAAGGTCAACGATCATTTCCTGGATGCCCTGCGGTACGCCGTCTTTTCCGATGCCCGGCAGGGGGTTGTCGCCCAATGAACCTGCTGGAGAGAATTTTTTTTCACAAAAAAGGCGCTGGACAGGACACTATACTAAGGAAAAAAGGATATGGGGATAATTTTCCCCTCCTTGACGGGTTTGACAATTATTCTTTAGGTTCTTTCACAAAAGGAAACGATGCGTACCTGTGTTCGGCCTGGGTAAATATTGCGGTAGGTATTCTGATCCGCAATATCGCACGGGCCGGTTTCGTGCTGCTTCGTGGGGGTGACCATGTAAAAACCGGGCCGCTCTATGAACTCTTCAGGAGGCCGAACCGTCTGATGAGCCGGTACGACCTGTGGAAGGAAACCGCCGCATGGTGGTATCTGGAAGGAGAGGCGTTCTGGTGGGCCGGGCCTGAGTATTCAGGCGGAATTCCGAAGGAACTGTACGTTCTTAATCCCCGCAAATTACACCATGAGGGTTACGGTAATGGGGAAATATATAGCAGTATAACGGCTAAAACCCGGCGCTGGTTTTATGACTCCGGGACTGAACATATTCCCATACTGCAAGACGAACTCATTCACTTTCGGGACTGGAATCCGTGGAACGCCGTGCGGGGCGTCAACCCGCTGGCAGCCCTGGCTCTGGAACTGGAGCAGGATTACTACGCAAACAAGGCCAATTCAACATTACTGAAAAACAACGCGGTTCCCATGGGGATACTGAAAACCGACCAGACTATCCGCCCGGAGGAAGCGGACGCTATTGAGCGGCGGTGGGAGAGCAAGTACGGGGCGGTGAAGGCGGGGAGGAAGATCGCCGTCCTCGGGAAGGGGACGGAGTTTAAACCCCTCTCGTTCAGCCCCGATGTGGTGAAACTCTTTGAACTGAAACGGTGGAACCTCTACACGATACTGGCGAAGTACGGCATCCCGCCAAGGGTTGCCAACATCAATGACAAAACGACCAGCCTTTCGGGGAAGGACACGGGGGAACAACACGCCGCCTTCTGGAAGTACACGCTTATCCCGGCGCTGAAACAATTTGAGAACATCCTTGAAACCCAGTTTTTCGTCCGGTACGGGCTGCAAGAGACCGGGGCGTTTGACCTGTCGGATATTCCCGAATTGCAGGAGAGCGAGGACGCGCAGAGCAATAGGGATATAGCGGAGATTAACGCCGGGCTTAAGACCATCAACGAAGTTTTGAAAGAACGGGGCAAGGAACCAAAGCCCTGGGGGGACATTTGGTACCGGCCTAAAAACCTGATCGCTACCGGAGGCAGCGAACCTACCGCCAAGAGGGAAGCGGAGGATTGAAGCGGCGGGGCGGCTCCGTAAGCGGCCCTGCCGGTGGATACCGG
>JAISYA010000154.1 GCA_031270205.1 Treponema sp. | reverse complement strand
AGAAATTGTGCAAGTGGCTCAGGCTCTTTTTGGTACCATTTTTCATGAGGCAACGCGCCCTTGGTTCCCGGCGCTGTTTTTGCTATGATAACGCATGAGCGCCGGCGCGGAAGGCCTTCCTTCTTATCTTGAGATTCTCAACCCGGAGCAGCGGCAGGCGGTGCTGCATACCGGGAAGCCGCTGCTGATTTTGGCCGGGGCCGGTTCGGGGAAGACCAGGGTGATTACCACGAAAATCGCCTGGCTGATTAGGGAGCGGGAGCTGAATCCCCGGTCTATTCTGGCGGTAACTTTTACCAATAAAGCGGCGCGGGAAATGGCCGAGCGGGCCAGGCTGATTGACGAGCGGGCCGGGGACGCCATGCTGAGGACTTTTCACTCTTTTGGGGCGTGGTTTCTCAGGCGTTACGGAAACCTCGCGGGCCTGGATTCGGGCTTTGTGATTTACGACAATGACGATACGATCTCCCTGCTTGCTGCCATTATGGACGATTTCCCCAGGGCGGAGGTAAAACAAACCGCCTACAACATCGCCCGCGCCAAGGATTATTTTCTTTCCCCTGACGATCCGGCCCTGTCGGGCATTGACCACCGCAAAAAGTTCCGGAGCCTGTACGCCCAATACGAAGAGCGGATGGCGCGGACCGGCAATGTGGATTTTGGGGACCTTATTAAAAAGCCGGTGGAGATTCTGCGCAAAGAGCCGGATGTGGCCCGGCGCTTTCGGGAACGTTTCGCGGTGATTATGGTGGACGAGTACCAGGACGCTAACGTGGCGCAGTTCGAGCTGCTCAAGGAGCTGTGCGGGCCGGGCGCGTATGTCTGCGTGGTGGGTGACGACGACCAGTCCATCTACCGTTTCCGCGGCGCGGAGGTAAAGAACATACTGGAGTTTCCCGACCGCTTCCCCGGTACGGAGATCATCCGGCTGGAACGCAACTACCGCTCCACCGCGCCGATTCTCCGCGCCGCCTCTTCGGTGGTTGATCACAATCGCGGGCGTTTGGGTAAAACTCTCAGGGCCGAGCGGAGCGGGGGAAAACTGCCGGCGCTTGTCTTCCTGCCGGATCAGGACGAGGAAGCGGATTTTTGCGCGACATTGATCGCAAACGCGGCGGAAAAAACCGCTTCCTGGTCCGACTGGGCGGTAATGTACCGGACCAACGCCCAGTCGCTGGGTTTTGAAACCGAGTTTCTTCGCAGGGGCATTCCCTACAAGGTGGTAGGCTCCCTCAAGTTCTACGAGCGCGAGGAGATTAAGGACGCCCTGGCCCTGCTTTCTTTCCTGGTGAATCCCCGAGACGAGGTTGCTTTCCGCCGTATGGTGAACAAACCCGCCCGCGGGCTTGGACCGGTAAAGGTGGAGCGGATCGTTGCGGAATGTGCGCTCCGGGGCGGCGATCTTGCCGGCGCGGCGCGGCGCGTTGCGCCGGAGTACAGCGCCAAGGCGCGTTCCGGGCTGGAGGCTTTTCTCAAGGTTATTGAGGACGGGCGCGCTGCGCTGGAAAAGCCGCCTGCCGAAACCGCGAAGACGAAGGTCCCCAAAAAGCGGCGCACGGCCAGGGATCGGGAGGGGCTGGTTTCAGGCGAGGGGCTTTCGATATGCGTGGCCCAGCTTGTCAGGGATTCGGGAATTGCCGAGTATCACCAGATGCAGGACGAAGTAGCGGGGAACCAGCGCCTCAACAATTTGCAGGAGTTGGTGAACGCGGCGAGCCTTTACGCCCTGAGCGGGGAAGGGCTGCTGGAATTCCTTGAGCATATAGAACTGGATCGCTCCATCGAGGACCGGAGCAAAGATTCCGCCGCAGGGAACAACACCGTTACACTCATCACTTTTCACAATACCAAGGGCCTTGAATACCGGCGGGTTATTATGACCGGCCTTGAACAGGGGGTTTTCCCCAGGGAAGATAAAAGGGGCGAGGAGCTGGAAGAGGAGCGGCGGCTTTTTTATGTAGGCGCTACCAGGGCCATGGACGAGTTGTACTTTTGTTCCTGCGCCGTGCGCCGGATCTTTGGCAGGTCCATGCCGGTGGAGCCTTCCCTGTTTCTGCGGGAGATCGATAAAAGCAGCCTGCGGATCATCGGCAAGGCCCCTTACGGCTTTGGCGGCGCGGCCTCTCCTGCCCGCGGACAAGGCTGCGGCGAGAGCAGCGGACATCGCAAAAGCGGGGCGGAAAGCCGCGCCGGCTGGCGGCGGGGGGAGCGGCTTTTTCACGATGATTACGGTTACGGCTCGGTGCTGGAAGTACAGGACAGCGAGAAGGGACCGGTGGTGCGGGTGTGTTTTGAAACGGGGAAAGAATTGCGCTTCCTGAGCGGGCATCAGGGTTCGGGGTTTGTAAAAATCAGTGATGAATGAAGACAGGGATAATCTGACAGGCGAATTTGACCTCCTGCGTCTGGCGCCCGAAGTACTCCGCGCCAGGGATTTCCGCCTGTACACCAGAGGCGGGCGGCGGCTGGTGGACCTCTGGCAAAACGGCGGCGCGGCGGTGCTGGGGCATACTCCCCATTTGCTGCTGCGGGAGCTGAAAAACACCGCAAGCCGGGGCCTTTTCGCGCCCTTTCCCCACTTTTGGGAAGGGCGCTTTACCCGGGCCCTGTCCCGCCTTTTCCCCGGCAGGACATTCCGGCTCTATGCTTCCGCACCGGCGGCGGCGGAAGACCTGCTGAAAAAGGGCGCCGCCGGACTCTGGCGGCCTTTTCTCGATCCGCTCGCGCCTTTGGCGGCGGCGGACGCGCCCGGGGTTTTGATCCCCGTGCTGCCGGGCATTCAGGGCTGGCGCGGCGGACTGCCCCAGGGCCTCTGCGTGCTTGCAATCAATGCAGCATGTGAAAACGCCCTCCCCGCCGGCGATTTTCTCCCGCCGGTACTGCTGGCCGCGGCCGCCCGCGGTATATACGACCTTATCGCCGCCGCGCCGGAACGGGTCCCTGTATTGCCGCGTATAACAAAAGCCCTCAATAATGACAGTCCCTGGCAGCGCCGGGGCATCTATCTGAGTCTCGGGGCGGACCGCGGCCTTCGCGCCGAAACCGTCCCCGAAGTCTGGCCCGCCCTGTTCCGGCGTTTCCTTGAGGCCGGCTTTCTCCTTCCCCCCGTTCCTGACCATCCGCTGATTCTTCCCGGCGTTCTTCCCCCCGGCGAGGAGGCGAAACTCGCTGAACTCTTGCAATTCAGGCCCTAAGCCGCGATACTAAAGTCATGGATACGGGGCAAACGGTTTTTATGTTCAGCCGCCTGATTTTGGGGGCGCTGGCGTCTTTTTTCGCGATTATGCTCTGGTCCAAAACGCGGGACGCGGCATGGATGCTTTTGGTAATCGGGGCTATTGCCGCGTATATCGAAACCGTTTATGCTGTTTTGAATTTGTTTGGCATTACCGGGAACTCAACTCTGTTTGCCGGTCCCCTTTCGCTGCCGGCCATTTTGCCGCCCATTTTACACAGTTGCTTTTTTATCGCCGCTTTTTTGATTATGGTGGTCAGACGGTATCGCTGCCGTTAAATGGCGATTCAATGGGGCCAGCCAAAGCCGCCGCGGGCTTGGGGCATGGCGATTTTTGGGGATACTGCGCGAAGCGCAACAAACTGCCAGGGGGGAGGTTTCCCGCCTTGTTATTTTTTTGGAGGATTAAATGAAAGCCCTTATCATCGGGATTGTGATTATTGCCGCCGCGGTTTTCGCGATTTTGCCGCCTGAAACAGCCGGTTTCGGACTTGGCTGGAGAAACGACGTGCTCGCCTTTCTTCGGGGCGGCCTGCCGGTTGCCGCTATCCTTATCGGCCTTATCGCCGTTTTTATCGGCGTCGCCGACATAAAGGACCGGGCGGAAGCAAAAGCGGAAGCAAAAAACGAAGACACCGGAGGAAAGGAATAGTGCCTCCCGAAAAAGCCGGGGGAATTATTTTTGACATGGACGGAGTGCTCACCGATTCGGAGTGGTTTATCGCCGAGGCGGGGCGGCTCATGTTTCAGGAAACCCACGGCGCGGCGGTGACGCACGAAGATTTTCTCCCCTTTGTGGGGCTTGGAGAAAACCGCTTCCTTGGCGGGGTGGCGGAAAAATACGGGATTGCCTTTGACCTTGAGCGGGACAAGGCCCGGACTTACGCGATTTATACGGAAATTATCAAGGGGAAGCTAAAGCCTTTGCCCGGCGCTGTGGAATTTGTCCGCCGCTGCCGCGAGCTTGGTTTCAAAACCGCCCTGGCCACCAGCACGGACTATGTCAAAATGACGGCGAGCCTGGAGGCAATCGGCCTGAGCGAAGCGGGCGGCGGGTTTTTCGACGCCACGGTCAATGGCCTTGAGGTGGAACGGCGCAAGCCTTTCCCCGATATTTTTCTTGAAGCGGCCCGGCGGATCGGCGCGGCGCCGGAATGCTGCTGGGTGGTGGAGGACTCCACCGGGGGAATTGCCGCCGCCAAAGCCGCGGGGATGCGCTGTCTCGCCCTGCTCACCACTTTCCCCGAAGCGGAAGTCAAACAGGCCGGACCTGATATTATTGCAAGGGACCTTTCCTGTATAGCGCCTGGGCAATTGCGGGACGCGGCAATTAAGCCTGCTTTAACGAAATTGTAACGGCACACATTTACGCCTGCTCCCTGCGTTCAATTTTTGCGCCCAAACCCGAAAGGCGTTCAACCAGATTTTCATAGCCGCGTTCTACCTGGTACACGTTGCGAATAACGCTTTTGCCTTCGGCGCACAGGGCGGCGATGATCATTGCCATGCCGGCGCGGACATCGGGGCTGATAAGTTCCGAGCCGTGGAGTTTTGTGGGGCCGGAAACAACGGCCCGGTGAGGATCGCATAACACGATGCGCGCGCCCATGGCGATAAGTTTATCAACAAAAAACATCCGCGATTCGTACATTTTTTCGTGAATTAAAACCGTTCCCTTTACCTGCGTGGCTACCACGATGACGATGCTGATAAGGTCGGGCGGAAAACCGGGCCAGGGGGCGTCGTCGATTTTGGGAATCATGCCGCCGAGATCGCAGTTGACTTCCAGGGGCTGGCCTTTGGGCACATGGATGATCGTTTCCTCGTGCGCCCAGGAAATGCCAAGTTTACCAAAGGCGATCTTTGCGGGCCGCATGTCCTGAATGCGCGCGCCCTCAATGTGCAGGTCGCCGCCGGTCACCGCCGCCAGCCCGATAAACGAACCGACTTCCATAAAATCGGCGCCTATTTCAAAATCACAGCCGCAAAGTTTTTCCACTCCCGTGATGGTGAGAATATTGGAACCGATACCTTCAATGTGTGCACCCATGGAGACCAGCATACAGCAGAGGTCCTGCACGTGCGGCTCGCCGGCGGCGTTGCTGATGGTGGTTTTGCCCTTTGCCAGAACCGCCGCCATGATCGCGTTTTCCGTGCCGGTTACCGAGGCCTCGTCCAGGAAAATATCCGCGCCGCGCAGCTTTTTCGCGCTGAACGTGAAGGCATTGTTTGTTTTGACTTTCGCGCCCAGCTCGGTGAGGGCCAAAAAGTGCGTGTCCAGGCGGCGGCGCCCGATAACGTCGCCGCCGGGGGGAGGCAGCACCACCTTGCCGGTACGGGCCAGCATGGGGCCGGCGAACAGAATCGAGGCCCTGATCTTTTTGGCCTGTTCCCCCGGTATTTCAGAAGACTTGATGTCGCGTAACAGCAGGCGGTAGGCGCTGGAGCCATAGGCCTCCACCTCCCCGCCAAGGGCGGTGTAAACCTCAAGCATCACCTGCACATCCTCAATATCGGGGATATTTCGCAGAATTACCGGCTCGTCGGTCAGGAGGGCGGCGGCGATACAGGGCAGCGCGGCGTTCTTGTTGCCGCTGGCCTTGACGGTCCCGTTCAGGGGTATCCCGCCATTGATCAGGTACTCACTCATAAAATGAATGTAACGGGCCGGGACGGACCTGTCAATGTGCGGTTCCCGGCCAGAACCTCATCGCAATAAAATACCGCTATTAAAACAGGAGACGGTAATTTCGCATAACAGACCTGAAAAACGGCGCTGCTCCGCATGAACGCGGGGCAGGCTTATGGGGAAGCGCTGTAGGAACCGCCCGCTTCGTTGCGGAAGGGGATGAACCTGACCGACATGCCGTTGTATACGTCACGGCGGCTCAGGGTAACGCCGCCGTCTTCGGAGGCTTCTTTCTTTACTTCCATGATGTACTGCCTGCCCGGCGGGCCGAGGGGCAGGACCATGACGCCGCCGGTCTTGAGCTGTTTGAGCAGGGGCGGGGGGATGTGATCAATGGAGCAGGTAACGAGGATCTTGTCAAAAGGGGCGTATTCCTCCCAGCCGTAATAGCCGTCCCCCAGCTTACGCTTGATGACGCTGTAGGAAGGAAAGGCCGCTTCCAGGTCCCGGTAGAGCCGGTCAGTCTCGATAAAAAGCGGCTCTATGATTTCAATGGTGTAGACATTGGTGGTGAGATAGGAGAGTATCGCGGACTGGTAGCCTGAGCCGGTACCTATCTCCAGCACTTTTTCGCCGGGTTTGATTTCCAGCGTGGTGGTCATCATGGCCACTACATCGGGATCGGTGATGGTCGCGCCGTAGCCGATGGAGAGCCAGGTGTCGGCGTATTCATAGCCCCGGTTTCGGGCGCGGACAAAGTGTTCCCTGGGGGAGAGGAGGAAGGCCCGCACATCCTCGGGGCGTTTGAGTTCCCCGCTTTGCACAAAAGCGCCGGCCAAAGCCCAGCGCTCTTCCATGAAGGCCGGGGAGTCGCCGCGTCCCCCCTCCCGCATCCAGGCAATCCAGTCTTCCTTGCGGTCGATGGGCATGGACCGGGCAAAGCCGGGGCCGTCGTATATCTCCGCGCTCAACGGAATTTCAGCGTCCGGCCCGGAACCGCCCGCGTCTCCTTCCACCGGCCCGGAACCGCCGCCCGCGTCCCCTTGCACCGGCCCGGCGACTGCTTCCTCATAAGAGACCACCCGCTCGGACCTGGCGGAAACCATCCGGGGCAGAAACGCGCCGAGTATAAAGCCCGCCCCCAGACTGCCTGCCAGGGCAAGCACCGCGCCGAGAGACACTGTCCGGTAATACAAAGCCGACATAACTCATGGTAGCCCCACGCCTCCACTGTGTCAACGAAGCGCCAGGATGAGCCTCCGCGCGGCAAGCCGCAAGGTATTAAACCGGACTTCCGAATGAACGCGCGGGAATTTTTAACCGCGGCGCCGGTGAGCAATTCACGAGGGGAACCCCCTCGGTTCCGCGTTTGCGCCGGACGCCGCGGCGTTTATCTCCTCCCAGCACATATAGGCGCCCTGCTCCTTTGGACGCGGCTGGACGCAGAGCTTGAAGAGGCCGCAGTTCGCTATTGGGAACAGGGGAAACCAGGCGCGGCATTGCAGGGTGCTTTTCAGGAGCCACTGGATAAGGCCGCCGTGGGTGACGGCGATCACCTTTGACGCCTGCCGGGACAAGGCGGCGTCCCGCAGCGCGCTCCAGGCCCGTAAAGCCCGCCGGTACAGGGAAGCGGAAGATTCTGCTCCGGGGATTGCGTCCCAACTGTGGGCCATAAAATCCGCCCAGAGAGCGGGATCGTCGTTTTTAACCTGGTCCCAGGTTTTTCCGGTCCACACGCCGAGGCTCATCTCCATAAGATCGTCAAGGCAAAGCGGTTCGAAAAGCCCCGTTTCCCCGGCAATTATCAGCGCCGTTTCCAAAGCGCGTTTCTGCGGCGAGGAAAAGAAAAGGATCTGCCCGGGCGGCGTTCCGGCAAGAATCGTTTTAAGGGAGCGGCCCCGTTCCGCCGCCTGGTCCCTGCCTTTCGCAGACAGCGGATATTCCCCCCTGCCCTGGAGGATTTTTTCCGCGTTTCCCTCGCTTTGGCTGTGACGGATAACGTAAAAATCAACGGAAGCCGCAAGGCCGGAAAAAAAATCAGGACTCAAGGGTTTCCACCCCGGAAGCGGAGGCGCTGCGCTGTTCCCGAAAAAAAATCCTGATGTGTTCTACTGCCGTGCGATGCTTCATTTTAAGAACAAGAATCTGATCATCGGGATAATACACCCAGCCAGAGGAATCGTAGCGTTCAAACTGGGGATCGGAGCGGTAGTCAATATTGTACAACTGTAAGCGGACAAAAGGCCGCAGGCCCCGGATTATCATGTAATGGGTTTCGTTTACGGGGAATGAAACCGAAATGTCCAGGCTCTCACCATTCTGCGCCGCGGACACCAGCGGGGAGGCGGTCCAGGCCCAGATATTGTCCGCGCCGGAAACGATTGCCGCCGCGCGGGGATAGAATTCGCCGGGGTTGAGGATTCGGTACAGGAGGGCGGCGCTGATCCTGTTGTCCGTGTCTTCACTTGTTTCCCCGCCTTCTGCCGGGACAAGCGCGGGCACAGCGCCGGAATCGTCGGCCAGGGACAGTACCGACAGTACCAGCGAGCGGCCCAGAGCGGCCCAGTCGCCGCCGGTATCGCCGGCCCATGTCCAGAGCGCTTTTCCCAGCCGCAGATTCAATTCGCTTTCGGCAGCACCGTCACGGTACGCCAAAACCGTATCCCGCTCCGCGTCCTTCACAAGCCCTCCGGCGACAAGATTACAGGCCGGCGCAATGAGCGGTTCAAGGGGATTTTCGGCCTGTGGGAATAATGATCTTACATCAGCGTAAGCTTCAAAAATCCCCGGGCAGTATTCCAAAGTCAGAACGGCGGCGTCTATGGAACGGAGTGATTCCAGCGCGCCGGTAACCTGGTCCGTCAGACCCCGCAGCAAAAGAAACTCGAAGACGCGGTTTTCTTTGAGGATGTCGAGAGATTTTTCGCTGATGAGACGGGAGAGACGGCTGAGGGTTTCCTGTTCCGCTGCCGTGAAAGAACGTTGGGCCTGGGCCATGCCGCCGAGATATACCGAAGACCGGTAGCTGCGCCGGCTGCCGGAACGAAAGGCGGCGGGCGTCGAGGCCGTGGCCGTCCGGTAAACGCCCCTCCGTACCGAATCCGCGTTGTAGGCGATGACCGTGTCCTCATCGCTGTGCCGCGCCGCGGTCCGGCTCCAGAAAGCGAAACTCTGATCCCGCCACCGGTCAAGGGCCTCGTTAAATGTTTGCGCGCTTTGGGCCTGGGTAATCACAAAATCGGCGGGATTGAATTTTTTTTGCGCCGCCCCAGTCTGTCTGACATTCCCTTTGCCAAACTGGATTAACACCAGCGCCGCAAATACCGCGCAGTACAGCACAAGCAGCCCCAATATGCGGGGAAAAACAGGTTTTCTCATCAAGTTCCTTTTCTCCGGTTAACCGGCGATAATTATGCCTTAACTTGCCGGCAAGTCTATTGTATACTATGAATAACCATGAATACCAGTTCCGCAAAAGCGGCCCTGTTCCTACTTGTATCGGCCCTTTTGATTCTCGCCTCGTGCGCTTCTTCGGGCGGCGGCCCTGCCCCGGAAAGCGGCGTTCCGCCCGAAAGCGTAACGCCGGAAAAACCGGCCGACGATACATCCGCCCCGCCGCCTGAGCGGCCGGAACCGCAGGAGTCCGGCGCGCCTTCCCCGGCCGATACCCAGTCAATACTGAGCGCCATCGCGGAGCGCCTGGCCCGCAGGGACTTTCCCGCTGCTCTTGCCCTTTTCGATCAAATTAACCCGGAAGACGCGGCAAAAACCGGGATACAACTGCTGCGGGCCTCGACGCTCAATTCCGCGGGAAGGCCCGCCGATGCGCGCTCCGCGGCGGAGGGGATCATCTCCCGTGAGCCTGACAACACCGGCGCGCTGCTGATACTTGCCGACTCCGCCGCGCTTGAAAACAGGGACCGGGAACGCCGGGCCGCCCTGGAACGGATCATCAAAATTGATCCGCAAAACACGAGGGCTTTGACGGACCTTGGCGGCATCGCCCTCCGCGCCCAGTCCCTGGGGAGCGCGGCAAAGTACTTCGATCAGGCCCTGAGCGCCGACCGTAATTACGGCGAGGCCATTGTGGGGCGGGCCATTGTATACCGTTATAACCGTGAGCCGAAACAGGCCGAACAGCTTTTCAACCGGGCGGTGAGTCTCTATCCCCAGTGGGCAAGCCCCCTGCACGAGCGGGCGCGGCTTTACAAGGGCGCGGGCTTTACCCGGGAAGCCCTGGAAGACCTCGACGCGGCAAAGCGGCTGGAGCCGGACAACTACTGGATCCGCGTGGACCGGGGGACCGCCCTTGTCGAACTGAACAGAAAACAGGAAGCGCTCGATGAATTCAGAGCGGTCATTGCCGCGGACCCGGATAATTTTCTCGCCCATGTGTACAGCGCGGGCATTAAAGACGAATTGGGAGACTATGAGGGAGCGGAACGGGACTACGCGACCGTGATAAAAATCAGGCCCGAATATTATTTTGCTTTTGAGGGGCTGGGGATGATCAAGATGCGCAAGCACCAGTGGGCCGAGGCGAGGGACGCTTTTCTCGGCGCGTACAGGCAGGCCCCCAAAGAATACTCTTTCGCCCTGCTCGCCGCGGTGAACTGGATACGGGCGGGAAAACCGGGCGATCCCAAACAATTTCTTGCCCAGGTACTGAGGACCGTCCCCAGAGAATCCCCGGAATATACCATGCTCAGACTCTTCCACGACATGGGCGGTGATATGGACGCGGCGGTCAAGGCCGACAACGAAAAGAATCTTGACGCCAGGGCAAGGATGATTTTCTACCTGGCCAATTATTACGATATCCGCGGAAACAAAAACCTGGCGGATAAATATTTTTTGCAGGTACAGGAACTGAACCGAGTCGCCACCCCGGAATGGCGAATCAACGAATGGCTTCTTGAGGAACGGGGCCTTAAAACATTCTAAGGAAGTACAATGAACAGCAACAGTATGCGCATAACGCTGGGCGGCGCAGGGATCGATCTGATCGGAACCGCCCATGTATCCCGCGAGAGTATTGACGAAGTGGCCCGTGTTATCCGGGAAGAAAAACCCGGCGTGGTCTGCGTGGAACTTGACCGGGGACGTTACGCTTCCATCAGCCAAAAAGAAAATTGGGAACGGCTCAATGTGTCCAATGTCTTTAAGGAAGGTAAAGGCTTTCTCCTTATCGCCAACCTCGTGCTTGCCGGTTTTCAGCGCCGCCTGGGAAACGAGCTGGGGGTCAATCCCGGTGATGAAATGAAAACCGCCGTTGAAACCGCCGTGGAACTGGGTATTCCCTACAGTCTCTGCGACCGCGAGGTGCAAATCACCCTGCGCCGCGCCTGGGCGCGCTGCGGCCTGTGGAGCAAATGCAAACTCCTCGCTTCCCTTTTTTCCAGCGCCTTTACTACGGAAAAACTCAGCCCCGAAGAAATTGAAAACCTCAAAAACCGCAGCGAACTTGACGGAATGATGTCGGAGCTGGCCGGCTACCTCCCCGGGGTGAAAGAGACGCTCATTGACGAGCGGGACCGCTATCTGGCGGCGAAGATATGGACCGCGGCCGGCGGCGGGAATGAAGCGGCAGGGACCCGTCAGCCGGGGATCGCCGTGGCGGTGGTCGGAGCGGGGCATTTACAGGGGATAAAAACCCACCTGGAAAAACTCGCCGCCGGAGCAGAATCCCCGGATGTCGCCGATCTGGACATCATTCCCAAACCCGGATTTTTCTCCAGGGCGGCCGGCTGGATAATCCCCGTACTCATCGCCGCCCTGGTCGCGGCCGGTTTTTTCCGCTCCGGCGCGAATCTAAGCCTCGCCATGCTCCTGCGCTGGATACTCTGGAACGGTTCCCTTGCCGCCCTGGGAACCATCATCGCCCTGGGCCACCCACTCTCGATTATCGTTTCGTTTTTGGGCGCTCCCATCGCAACGCTTAACCCTTTTATCGGGGTGGGAATTTTTTCCGGCCTCACCGAGGCGGCTGTCCGCAAACCCCGCGTCTCGGACACCGAGACCATTTCCGCGGACGTGGCAAGCCTCAGGGGAATCTACCGTAACCGGATATCCAGGGCGCTCCTCGTCTTCTTCCTTTCAAGCCTCGGCGGCGTCATCGGCAACTTTATCTCGATTCCGGCCATTGCCGGCCTCCTGGCAGGTTGATTTTTTACCCGCGGGGGAATATAATTTCCCTGTCGCCAGGATGGCTCAGATGGCAGAGCGGCGCACTCGTAATGCGCAGGTCCCGGGTTCGATTCCCGGTTCTGGCTAAACCGTAATTCTTTATGTGATAAGGAATTGGAAAAAAATGGCGGAATACCTGGGCGCTACATACAACGAGTCTCCGCCCCCTCGCCAGTGGTTCACCCTGAACGACACCGGGGAGGAGATATGACCATCCCGAAGGTCTATCTTGAAACCACGATGTTCAGCTTCTACTATGCCCCGGACGCTCCGGGCTACCGGGTATTAAAGGGCCAGGTTCGCCAGGTTTTTGACCTGATAAAAGCCGGGCAGTTTGAGCCGTATACGTCGCTTCTTGCTACAGATGAAATTGACAAAGAAAAAAATCCGGAGAAGCGGGAAAAGATGTGGGGCCTCATTGAGAGCTACGGTATAACCTTTCTTGAAGTAACGGC
>JAISYA010000139.1 GCA_031270205.1 Treponema sp. | reverse complement strand
TCACCCGCAATACCGAAGCGCGGCCTGTTTTGGCGATTTTGGCGCAGAGGGCGCTGAAGAGTTCCCGGTCCCCCTGGACGGCGTTGCAGGCGTAACCTTTTTCATCGCAGAATTCCCAGAACCCGGCGAGGGAATCCCAGTCGATGTCCGTATCCGCCACAGGGGCGGGGTTGATTTTCCCCTTAAGGGCATACAGGAGCATTGAGGCGGGATTTTTGGTGAGCCCGGGCGTCCAGGCGCCGGTTTCGCTGTCGTAATCGGGGATAACCGACTGGGCGACGAAGTTAAAATTGTCGATAATACCGTTTGCCAGCGCCGAGGCCCGGATTTTAAGGGCGATGAGGGTGAGGCTCCGGGCGGCTTCCTCCCGGACCGGGCGTCCGGCGGCGAAGGCGCGGACGGAACCGGCGTACACGGTATTGATGGTATTGCTGCCGGAACTGTCCCCGGTAACCCGGGTAATCTGCACGGTGTACTTTCCCGGGGAAAGGTTCGACACCGTTGCCTGGCGGCGGAACATGTCGACGGTTTTCGCCGAGATGTTCTGGTTCCATCCCGGGAAAGCGGCGTAGGAAGAATCGGGAGCGCCGTCCGGCTTGTAGCGGATAGTGACGGTTACGGAGGCGGACTTTTTGTCCCCGTCGCTATCGTACGCGATGAGGCCCTGGGGGAAGATGATGTCCGCGTTGACAGAAGTTGTCTTGTCCGGGGTGGTATAGGTAAGCGGGGTAAGGACGCCGTCGTTGTCGTCGTGGTTCAGGATGTTGTTAAACTGCTGTTCCACGCATATCCGGGGGTAGAGAGCGGACGGCGAGCCGTCCTGAATGATTTCCAGTTTTACCTTCCCGTCCGTACCCGCGAGGATAGCGTCGGCGCTTTTGGTTTCCGAGAGTTCCGTGAGGGCCGTGTCGCCGACTTTGAAAGTGGCGGCTTCCGCGGCCATGTCGTTGTAGCCCGCGCAGAAGAGCTGGGTGAGCCACTGCCGGCCGTCCGCGTCAATTTCGGTATAGGGCGGGGCGGCAACGTCCGGGGTGACCAGATGCCTGCCGAAGAGGACGGGGATGTAACCGAGCTTGCGGGTTTTATTCTTGGATCCCCTGATTGATTCCATCTGGTTCCCGGCGTCCCTGGCTGCGGGGATTTCCGTGTTCATAAGCACGGCGCCGCCGAGCATCATGCTGACGCCGGAGCCTATCAGGGCGCTGCCGAGGGCAATGCCGACAACGGGGATAAAGAGCGCCGCGACGCCCAGGAGGCCCATTCCCAGGCCGGCCCAGAACATCGCCTTCCCGGAATCTTTGGGGCTCCCGCCGCCCTGGGGGACAACGTTGACGTATACCGTGGATCCTTCGGGAGGTATCCGGTTGGTATCGGAAACCATCTCGTCATCGATTAAAAACCGGGCGTGGCTTATGTCCAGGGGGGAACCGAGCTTCGCGTAGAGTTCCTCCAGCGGAGCGGCCTCATAGTAAAAATCGTCGTACCCGTGTTTAAACGGGTGTATCTTCGCCCGAACTTTAACCGACACGATACCATCCCTCAATACGCCCCGCCAGGCAGGGGTCGCTTACACGCTGCAGCACGCTCCCCGTGCCTTTCAGGGTATGCAGCAGCCAGCCGGAACCGGCGCAGACGCCCAGGTGGACGGGAAGTCCGTGGAAGGTGAGCACGCATACGTCCCCGGTTTCAGGACGTTCCACCCGGACGCCGGCCAGAAGCGGCTGCCTGGAGCGTATGAGCGTTTCGGTTTCGGCGAAGTTGTCCGCGTCGGTATAGTCCCCTGACATGAGGGGGAGGCTGCCGCCGAACTGTTCGGTCCGGACCAGGCGCACAAGGCCGTAGCAGTCCGCGCCGTTTCTGTCCCGTCCGCCTGAGAGGAAGGGGATGCCGACATAGTCTTTTGCCCACGGAGCGGTGTTTTTCATGAGAACAGTCCCGGAAAGTCCTGCGGCGAGTAGCGGAGGCCGGGAAGGTTCCGGTCGTACACATAGAAGTCGTACAGTTCCGCCTGTACGGTTTCCTTTGAAACCGTGATGTTCCTGACGATGAAGCGCAGGGGGCCGGTCTCGACAACGTCGGGGTTTTGGGCCATGACCACGTTCACGGTAAGGGTGATTTGGACGCTGACGGTTTCCCCGGCGATTTCAGCGATGCGCCGGTCTGTGTTGTCAATCTCGATGCGGCAAGGTTTGGAAGAGCCGTCGTCGTTTTGTTCGGGCAGGACGCACTTGAACGCGCAGGGGGCGTAGGTAACGCCGCCTGAAACAACCGGTTCGGTGTTGTCCGCGAGGCAGAGGGGGTCTATGCCTTCCGCCTCCAGCTTCAGGAGGTAGAGAAAAACCGCCGCGGTTTCGTCCCTTAAAAGTTCCCGTTTTGCTTCGTTTGTCATAAGCGCTCCAGGGGCAGGGATAATTCAAAGAGGCCGTCGGCCTCGGTTTCGCCGTACATGCCGGTAAAACGGAACTCTTCAGGCTGGAGGGTCTGGGGGTTTTCCATAACAAACCTGAGGGTTCCGAAGCCGAGGGTTTCGGAGAACCAGGCTTCAAAGATTTCCCGCTGGGTTTCGTCAACGATGATGGAAACGGTAAAGTGTTTGGGCGCCGCGGTGTAGCGGAGGCGCTGCTTTACCGGGCCGGCGTCCATCTGGGTGCGGATAACCGGGTCCTGGTAGCGGGACTGGAAGCCGCTTGAGCGGACAGGGGGCAGGGCTGCGGGGTAGGTTATATTGGTCATTATACCCCCCTGGCCCGCAGCCCGTAACGTCCGGACATTGTCTGATCCATTTCGCCGCTTGAGATGCTTTGCTTGACCGCCCCGATAATGACTTTACGGATCTGGTTGCCCGCGGAATCGGAGGACTCTTCCGTCCGCACCTCCTCGCTGGTGTAGTTTTGGATGATGACGTAGACCGCTGTGCCGCCGCCCGCGCCTGAGGCGGTGACGCCGAGCCTGCCGTCACTGCCGCGGGTAAGGGGCATGATCGCTTCCGGCCCGGCTTCGCCCATGATGCCCAGGCCGCCGCCATAGCGGAAATAGGTAGGCCGGGATACGATCTGGTTGGTGAAGGCGCCACCCGCGGCGTATTCCCTGGCGGCTCTGCCGTATTCGCCGTAGACGCCGCCCTGGGCGTTCTCCGACGCCCCGTCCACGTAACCCGAGATGACGGCGCTTGACGCCGCCGCGGCGATGAAGCCCAGGCCCAGGGCCCACTGGCGGTCGATGATAAGCTGGAGGCCGGCCTGGAGGAACATCGTGGGAAGCTGCTGGAGGATCTGCCGGGCCATGTCTGCCAGGGCGCGGCGGAACGATTCGGCGGCGTCTTCCCCCTCGCCCAGGGCCCTGCCGAATTCCTCAAAGCCCCCGAGGGCGGCGGAAACCGAAAGCTCTGTAAGTTGTGCGGACAGTTCGCCCAAGGTGACGGCGGCCTGGCCGCTGAAGTCTTCGATGTTCATCAGCGACAGGGACAGGGAGTCAGCAAGGGCCTGCTGCCAGTCAACGATGCCGGCCTTCGCCTTTTCAAGCCGTTCCCGCATGGGGTCTTGCCCGGCTTCCTCGGCCAGGGCGCCGGCTATCTGCTCCGCGTAGTTTTCTTCGAGCGCCGCGCGCATGGCGGCGTACTGTTCGCGGATAGCCAGTATCTCTTCTTCCGAACCCGCCGCGGCGATGACGCGCTTGGCCTCAAGGGTGTCGATGGATTTCAAGGCTTCCTGTAATTCGTATTCCAGATTGTCAACGCGGGTTTTGCTGAGTTCCCGTTCCAGCCTCTCTTCCTCGTCTTTAAGATCCTTGGCGATTTCGCCGCGTTTGGACGCGTAGTATTCGGCAATCTGGGCGAGTACCGCGGCGTTTTCGGATTCCGGGTCAACGCCTCTGATGTAACTGCGGAAGGCGTCCAGTTTTTTCTTCTCTTCTTCCAGGTTTACCAGGGCGAAAGGATCGCCCGACTGTTCCGCCTGGAACTGTTTCCAGACCCCGGCCCAGTCTTCCTTCCATTTTGCCGCCGTGCGGTCGGCTTCGCTGATGGCATTAGTAAATTTCTCAAGTTCGGCCGTCAGGCTTTTTATAATTTCATGGAGCTTTGCCTGTTCGCTTCCGCCAAGCCCGGGGCCGGTTAAATATTTTTGAGCCGCGGCAAGCTGTTCGTTTATTCTCTGGATTTGAGCTTGGGTCTTGCCAACATCGGTGGCGGAAAACATTGAATCTATCCAATTAGTTCTTCTCTTGCCCGATTCTTCCCCTGTAGCGAGCAGGTCCGCCCGTGCCCGTTCAAGAGTTTCTTTCTCCCTGGCAATAATGTCGGCCCAATAATCCGCCATGTTTTGCCTGCCGCTTTCTATGGCCCTGTTGTACGCCCCTTCAAGCTCGCTGATGCTTGCTTCTATCGCGGCGATTTCATTTTCGATGAATGGTATATTTCTATCTAAATCCGTATCCGCCATGTCTTTTAGCGCACGGGAATAACCTTGAAGAGCGGCGGTAGATTCATCTATGGCGTTTTTTTGCACCCGCTGTTGGAAGGCAAAATTTTCCCCTTCCCTTTCGGCTTTTTGCAGATCTGCGGTGTACTTAACATATCCCGCAGCGAGGCCGGCGGCCGCGATGGTGGCGGCAAGGACGACCGGGTTGAGCGCCCATACGGCCAGGTTGAGGCTCATCTGGGCGGCGAAAGCGACGCCCGCCTTTACGGCCATGGCGGCCAGGTATCCGGTAAGCGCCGCCAGGGCCCCAGCCAGCACGCCTTTCGTGACGGGGCTGTCGTTAATAGCGTTCGTTATAGCGGTAAGAGTTTCCACTACTTTTATCGCCGCAGGGAGCAGCATTTCCCCAAAAGAGGCGGCCAGGGAATTGACCGATTCCTTTAACCCCTCCTGCATGGCCGCAAGGCTTTGGGAACCCAGTTCCATCCCGCCGAAGTATTGCCCCCCTTCGGCGGTAAGATCAGTAAGGGCGGCGGAAAAATCCTCAAAGCCGATTTTCCCCTGGCTGGTCATTTCGACGATCTCCGCGGTGGCCGCATCGAAGCGTTTGCCCAGGGCGTCCAGAATCGGAACCCCCTGGTTGATGTAGACGTTGAGGGTTTCCATGTCCGCCTTCCCCTTGGCCGCGGCCTTGCTGAAGGCGTTGATGTAGCTCGTAAACTTCTGGGAATTACCCTGGGAGAGATCGCCGAATTTGGCGAGCTGGTTTTGGAGGTCCGCCAGCGGCGTCTTCGCGGAGAGCAGTACGCTGGTCGCCTGGGTGAGGGTGTCCAGGGAGAAGGGCGTTTTATCGTTAAAGGCTTTAATCTGGTTAAAGAGGCCCGCGCCGGCCTCCATGTCCCCCAGGAGGACGCCGAATTCATTCCGGGCGGTCTGGAAGGTGTCGGCGGTGGAAAGGGCGAAGGCGCCCATGTCCTTGATCGCGGCGAGGGCCTTGGCCAGGGCGGCGACCTGGGCCAGGGAGCCCAGGGCGTTTTTGAGATCCCCGAAAGAATTAATGTTCTTTCCGGCGGCCTGGTCGAGGTCGCTAGCTTCTTTGCCCAGGCGCTTGTACTCCTCGGTGAGCTTCCGCACCTCCTCGCTTTGCGGGTTAAGGCCTTTGACCACCAGGTCAACGGCGGCGGCTTTTACCTGGGCCTGCATCTGGCGCAGTTCCCCGCTGGACGCGCCGAAGAGCTTCATGGAGGCCGCCGCCTTGTCCGCCGCGGCCTGGGTCTCCCGGAAGGCCCGCTTGACGGCTTCTCCGTCGGCTTCGGAAAGTTTCCGCATCTCGGCGGCCAGGCCGGTCATTTCACCCTTGAGGGAGGAGGCCGCCCTCAATGCCTCATCGGCGGCGATGCGGATTTGCAGTTCCAGCGTTTTTTTATCGTCGGCCATGTTTACGGCGGTCCTCTTCTTCCCTTTGTTTCAGCGTCCGTTCTTCCTCGTCAACACGGTACTTTTCCACTTTCAACACGGACAGCGCCTGCGCTATCCATGCCGGTTGTTCCGCCCAGCCCCCCGCGAAGGGAAGGCAGCCCAGGTTTTCCGAGGTGTAAAAAACATCGAGCATCGTATAAAATTCTTCGGTGATATACGACGCCGCTTTGCTCACCGGGATAAAAATATCCCCTCCGCGCTCATCTTTGGCCCGGCTGTTCCAGAGCGGGTCCCGCCCCGGAGCGGTCCGGGCCAGATGCTTACCGGCGCGGTA
>JAISYA010000085.1 GCA_031270205.1 Treponema sp. | reverse complement strand
GCAAATCAGCGTTTACCACCCCTTGCTGTTAAGCGAAAGGGTACGTTGTACCCATTGGGAGTAGAAACGCTCATTTTATAGAGGAGAAAAGATATGGCAATTGGAGCGCAATTCGCTGGTCTTGACATGGAAAAGCTGATCGGTGGGCCGTTAACAGCCGCGGCCAACGCAAGCATTGTTCTTGCGCGGAGTACGGCGGATTTTATCAATACCGTCGGTTTTAATCCCGACCAGAGTGCCCGGACCATGCTGTTCAAGTACGAAAAGAGCGACATGGATCCTTTGGGGAACCCCACCAGAAATGAAATGTCCCTGCAGGTTCCCCTGCTGGCAATCGTACCCATTCCCAACCTGCAAATCGACGAGGTAAACATCCTCTTCGACATGGAAGTAAAGGAATGTGAGAAATCGGAATCCTCCCTCGACGCGGGCGGGTCATTTTCCGCATCTATAGGCTTCGGCCCGGTTAAGATAAGCCTCAGCGGCAGCGTATCGACTCATCAAAGCAATACCCGCAGTTCCGACAATTCGGCAAAATACCATGTGGACGTGCGGGCGGCAAATCATGGAACGCCGGAAGGTTTATCGCGGGTCTTGGACATTCTCGCCGCCGCCGCCGCGCCTACCCTGCTGACCAGCAAGATGGTGGACAATAACGGCAAGGAAGCGGACGCGGCCACGAAGGATAAACGCGCCAAGCTGCAGATATCGTATGAAAACCAGCAGCGGCTGGGAACCGCCTGCAAAGCCGCCTCCGAGCAGTACGAGAACTCTATCAAAGGGTTGAAAGACAGCTCCCAGAGTTTCCTTAGCGCCCAGAAACTGGAAGTTCAGACAAAACTGAACGCGATTGCCGACGCTAAAGGAGATGATGATGCAACAAAATCAAAAAACGAGCAGAACGACAAGGACCGCGAAAAATACATGGATATTTTACAGGGGCTGAGCAATTCCTGGAATCGCGTCATGTCGGACGCGCGTATGACGGTGGAAGCGGTATACAGCAAAGAGAAAAATGACATAACCGCCCTGTTTGACATGAAAAAAGTCAACGCCGATGTTTCAGACCTTACTCCGGTTGGGGAAAGCGATATTGGTACGGTTAAAAGTTATTTTGACAGTGCCATTCAAAACTACAAATCCTTTAAGGAACAGGATAAAGCGCTGACGGACGAGCGGGCCAATTACAACGCCCTGCTTATGAAGCGCTAACAGCCTTTTCGCGGCTCCGGAAGTCTGCCGGAGCCGCGAATATTTCAGGAATTTATGGAGGGCTAATATGCAGGCCGAAGCACGATCACGGGTTAATTTACGGCAATTGGTTTACGGATCGCTGGAACCAATCATCGAGGCCAACGCGCAGATGAGCCAGAGCATGGTGGACACGATCTTCAAATTCAGCGATGACAAAGGGCACGATGATGACGGTTATCCGGTGGTACAATTAAAGACCCTGCAGTTGGTATATGACCAGCTGCGGCATGATGATCTGGATATGCTGTATTCCGAAAAAATAGGGCTGGAGATACCCCTGCTTTCAATTATCCCTTTAAGCGGCTTAAAGGTATCGAAAAGCAAAATTCAGTTTTCCACGGAAGTTCAGGAAATTGAATACAATAACGGCAAGGTTGATATTTATACCAAAGTCGCGGCATCGGAGTCCGACCGGAGCGCCCAAAACTCCCGGATTGATTTTGAAATTGAAATGGAAAGCGATCCGGTTGTGGAAGGATTGGCAAGGCTTATCGACCAGTTGGGACAGAATTTCGTGCCCACGATACACGAAAAGAACCCGATTGACCCCGATGGAAACAGGCTGGACGATGGGGATCGGCAGCACCACGAAACCAGAAAGGAACTGTACCGGCGGGAACAGCGTCTGGCCCGTCTTATTTCCCAGCTTACCGGAATTCAGCGCAGTGATGAAGACAAAACAGAGGAAGATTTCAGCGTGTACAAGCCTCTTGAAGCGTATAAAGACACGCTGAACAAGAAAATGGCGGAAGTAAGGAAAAAAATTCTGGAACATGACATTGTTCATGAACTTTCGCGGGGCGAAGAATCGTCAAAGCAGACGGAGGAATAAAACAGAGATGACGAGCGCGGACAGAAAAGAAAAACCGCAGATAAGTGATATGCGGTACATTCAGATTGTTACCATTGGCGGGCTTGACCCCAACAACCCCCTGTCGGAAGAAAGGCAGCTTAAACAAGTGGAACAGTTGAATAAACTGTTGTCGGGGTATCCGAAAGGAACCATCATCGGGAAAGATATGTCCATAGGCCGCTTTATGCTCGGTGAGCATGAACTCTGTATGCAGCGGACAAGCTATCATGTGGCCTTCCCAAGAAAACCGGAAAACATTGATGAATATAACCAGTATCGCCCTTGATGATTTTATTTCCGCCTTTAGCGCCGCCCTTGCCGGGGCAGAGTATAAGATAGCGGAACAGTATCTTTCTATTCAAAATGAAATGAAGGAAAAGTACGGAGCGCCTATCGCGTCTTTTGTGTACCGCGGACGGACATTGCATATTAAGAGGGGAAGCATAACGGTGATGGCCCGGCCATTTCTGAAAACAGAGAACGGGCCGGGCGGCAAGACGGACAGGATATATCTTAAATTTAACGGCTCAAACACCAGGGAGATGCATTTCGAACTTGCGCTGGAATAATTGACATGAAAAGATTTCCTCTTTTGTTCCCCGCAAACATCCTCATTGCCTGCCTCGTTTTTGCCGCCTGTTCCGGCGGCGGGGGGGCGGGGCTTTACAACGGCCCCGGCGCGGAGCGTGTTACCATCGGGGCGGTGTACCCCGCTTCCCTGTGGGATAAGGATTACTATATGCGGGACGCCCTGGAGCTGGCGGTGGAGGAAGTAAACCGGGCGGGGGGAATTTTGGGGAAGCCCCTGGAACTGGTCATCCGCGATGACCGGGGCGATTCCCGTATTGCCCAGCAGATTGCCGAAACCTTTTCCGAATCGGGGATCGCCGCAGTGGTGGGGCATTGGAGTTCCGATGTCTGTTACTATGTGGAAGATATTTACGAGGAACGGAAGATAGTGATGATTACCCCTTCGGCGGTGAGCCAGACCCTTTTTGAATTTGATTACCGCTACATCTACCGTATGATCGTGAACAACAGCCTGTACGCGGAAGCTCTGGCGGAGTATGCGGAAGAGCGGGGGATAAGGAATTGGGCGATCTACTACTCCGAGGATACCTACGGAACAGACCTGGCCCGAATCGTGGAACGGGAACTTCTGCGGCGGCAGATACCCGTGGTGGACCGGGTAACCAGCGTGAGTCCTGCCAACGTGGCGGATATACTGCGGCGCTGGCGGGCCTTCGGCTGCGAAGGGCTGCTGCTGGCCTCTTCGTTCCCCGACATTTTTGATCCGGTAAAACTTATCCGGGACGCGGGAGCGGAGATCCCGGTGTTCTCCGAAGCATTTGACTACACCGATTTTGATCGGGTGATGGCGGATTATCTGGCGGATTACTACGTCATTGTCTACGATGTGGACGCGATGGACCCCGCTTTTCTTGCGGCCTTCCGGGGGGCATACGGGCGGAATCCCGACGCCTATGAGGTGGCGGGATACGAGGCGGTACGGCTCCTGGCGGACGCCATGAACGCCGAAGGTTCGGTGGAAAGCGATGTTATTGTCCGGTATATCCGGGGTCTGCGGGATTACCCTTCGGTGATGGGACCTGTCAGCTATAACCCGGTTACGGGGGAATTTGACGGCC
Source organism: Treponema sp. (assembly GCA_031270205.1). Classification (GTDB taxonomy): domain Bacteria; phylum Spirochaetota; class Spirochaetia; order Treponematales; family Breznakiellaceae; genus WQXQ01. The sequence goes on along the minus strand of JAISYA010000085.1, from coordinate 19,680 downwards.
GGCGCATGTGGGTACAGCCCTATGGAGGCCGGGAGGAATGAAGACTGCCATGGACGGGATGGACCCGGAAAAACGGGAACTGACCGAAGCGGTGGAAAGTATCGACCGGATGATGATGGTCATCGGGATAAAGTCCTGGCTTGCCCTGGGGACGCTGCTCCTCGTGTTCGCCGCCGTGCTGGCGTGGGGGTTTCAGGGAACCATGCAGATTCGGGAAGATGTTTCCGGGGTGCTGGTACGGAGCGGCAAGCTCATTAACATCTACGCCGCTTCCGAAGGAATACTGCTGGACTTCGTTCCCTCTCAGGGTATGTTCGTGGAAAAGGATCAGGTGCTGGCACGGATCGAGCGGCCGGAGTTGGTGGCGGAGATCAACCTGTTGCTGGACTCAGGCTCGCCGCCGGAACTCATTGAAAAGAAGCGGAGGGAACTCTTTCTCGGCAGCCGGATTGTAACCTGGGAGGCGGGCCGGGTGCTGGATGTCTACGCCCACCGGGGAGACTATGTTCAGCGGGGTGAGAAACTCGTAACCATTTCCAAAGAGGCGGAACAGAGCAAGGCGCTGGAATGTCTCCTTTTTATACCGGCGGAACGGATGCGGAATATCAGGAAGGGGCTGCCGGTGAGCGTCTACCCCGCGTCGGTGAGTAAACAGACCTATGGCAGCATGACCGGCACGGTGAGTATTATCAGTGAATATCCGGTAACATGGCGCTACCTCGCCGACCGGCTCAACAGCGAAAATCTGGCGGACTTTTTCCTGAAAAACGACGCCTGTTATGAGGTATACCTGAATCTGGTGTCCTCGGAGGAAACCGTTACCGGCTACGAGTGGACCACTTCCCGTGGGCCCTCCACGGCCTTTGGCGATCTTACCCTCTGTACCGCCTCGGTGGTGATCGATGAGCTCCGGCCCGCCGACGTGTTTTTCCTGGGGAGGCAGGGGCCATGAGGGAATCCCGCATCGGGACTTTTCTGAAAGGCAACCGGGCCGCCCTCTTCTACAGTTTCATCCTGGGAGTTTTTTATATCTTTCCCCTGATCCTCAGTCCGGTCTTCAAGCGGGTTTTTACCGACTCTATTTTGATAGACGGTACGGTCGAGTGGCTTGGGCCGCTGCTTCTGCTCATGGGGGGTGTCGCGGTGTTTTCCGCCCTGGTAACCTGGCTGCAGAAAAACTGCCTCTTACGGCTTGCCAACAGGATAGAACTTTCCGGAGCGGCCTCCTACATGTGGCGGCTTTTTAACGCGCCGCCGGAGCTGTTTCACCGTAAGGACAGTTTTGTGCTGCTTTCTGGGGCGGGGACATCGTCCCTTATCGCCCGGCTCCTTACCGTTGATATGTTGTCCCTGTTTCCCGCCGCGGTAAGCGTGGTTTTTTACTTTGGCATGATGTTCCGCAAGAACGCGGCTCTGTCCCTCATCGTACTGGTCCTGGCGGCGGTCAACTTGCTGGGACAAAAAATCCAGTCCCTGCTGGTAAAAAAAATTTCGAGGTCCTCCCCGGAGCAATACTCTCTGCGGGACCTCGGTCTAAGGGACGAGCGGATAGGCTCCCAGGGCCTGCGGAACATTGAGACTTTCAAGGCCGCCGCCTCGGAGACCCGCTTTTTCCAGCAGATGATGAGTTCCAAGATACGGATCATCAACGCCCGCGGCCCGGCGGATGAAGCCGAAGCCTCCGCCCCCTTCAGCGACTTGCCGGAAATTTGCTTTCTCAATCTCCTCCTCCTTATTTCCGCCCTGCGGATTATGAACCGGGAACTGTCGGTAGGTTCCTACCTGGAATTTCAGGCCTACGCCGCGGCGTTTTTTTATCCCATGAGCCAGGTCCTGTCGGCGCCGGCGCTGTTCTCCCGGCTGGAAGAACGTCTGCAGGGCCTGTACCGGGAACAGGAAACGGGGATCATCCGGGAGGAACCGGTCCCCGGAGTTTCCGCTTCCGCCGTTCCTCCACCCGCGCCGGGTAAACTCCAGGGGCATGTTACGTTTCGGGAAGTGTGTTTTGCCTATCCCGGGGGAGCGCCGCTTTTGGACCGGTTCTCTCTTTCCCTCAAGCCTGGAGAACGGGCGGCCATTGTGGGAAACTCCGGTTCGGGAAAAAGCATGGTGGTAAAACTGCTCCAGGGCCTTTACCGGCCCGATTCCGGGGAGGTTGCCATCGACGGCATAGCCCCGGAGCGGATCAGCCGGGAGACCTTTACCGCCTCTATTGGCTGCGCCAACCAGAAAATCAGTTTTTTTACCGCCAGTATCCGGGACAACATCACCCTTTGGGACGATACGGTACCGGACGCCGCGGTGTACCGGGCGGTGCGGGACGTGGGACTCCACAGTTTTATCGCCACGCTGGAGGGGGGGTATGATTACGTTCTTGAGGAAAACGGCCGCATTCTTTCCGGCGGGCAGCAGCAGCGGATGGAACTGGCCCGGGCTTTGGTCCGCAACCCCTCGCTCCTCATCCTGGACGAGGTTAACGGGGCCATCGATCCCGGCATGATACGGGAGATTGAAGGGCATTTCAGGCGGCGGGGCTGCACCATTCTGCAGACTACCCAGATACTGTCCTCCGTGGTTGACTATGACGAGATTATCCTCCTGGATCGGGGGAGGATACTGGGCCGGGGAACCCACGGAGAGTTACTCGAAAGCTCCCCCTGGTATGCGGCCCTATTCCAGAAAGGGGAAATATGATGAAGGAGGAGACCCGCGCCGCCCTGGAACGGCTGACCCGGGTCAATGCCCGGCTCGCGGGACTGGGGGAAATGCAGGACTTTGAAGGCAGCGACGACAGGATAAAAGTCTGCGCGGCCTTCTGCCGGTATTTCAGGACGGAGCTGAAAGTTCCCCCACGGGACCTCCATCATACCATTCCGAATCTGGCAAGTGAAATCTTGTACCTTTCCAACCTCCGCTACAAGGAAGTGGAATTGGTGGAAAAATGGTGGAAGAAAGACAGCGGAGCCATGCTGGCCTTTACCGAGGAGGGGAATCCTCTGGCGCTTTTCCCCCACCCGCTTTCCGGTTATACCGTCTACGACCCGGAGAGTAACCGGACGGTCCGTTTCAGTCCCCGTTCCGACCTGTCCCTCAAGCCGATGGCCCTGGCGATATTCCGGCCCTTCCCCCCCAAGCCCCTGAAGGCGGCGGATATTATCGGCTTCATGGCACGGGAAAACATCGGCAAAGAAGTGCTTATTATTATCCTGGCAAGCCTCTTGGCCGCCCTGATGGCGGTGATCCCTCCTGTCATGTCCAGGCAGATTTTTGATGTGATAATTCCCCACACCCTGCGGGCCATGGCCATTGAATTGGTGCTGGTGCTCCTCTGTTTTGACATCGCCAATATAGGGTTTACGGTGGTGACTAACGTCAGTATTTCCCGGGTACTTACCAAAATCGGCCTTTCCCTGGAAGGAGGAATCTGGGACCGTCTCCTGGGACTTAAAATATCCTTCTTTGACCGCTACACCACCGGGGAGCTGCTGCAGAAAATCCAGGGCGTAAGCCGGCTGAAAAACCTCTTTTCCATCAACCCCATTCAGGTTTTGATGAGCGCCCTTTTTTCCTTTGTGAACATCATCGTCCTCTTTACCCTGGAAGCCCGGATAACCTGGTATGTCCTCCTCATATTCCTGGGTCTTTTTACGGTCTATGCCCTTATCGCGCATAAGAACTTTCACTATCACCGCCGCTATATCGAAACGGAAAACCAGGCGGCCGGGTTTAGTCATCAGGCCCTGGAAGGCATTGAGCGGATCAAGACATCCCGCGCGGAGGAACGGGTGTTCCGGGGCTGGATCGGGTACGAGGCGGAAAAGCGCTACCTCAAGGGCCGGATACGGATGCTGGAAAACCTCAACGAGGCGGTACGGATGTTTTTTCAGTTTGCCTCCGCTGCCGTGGTGTTTTTCCTGATCTCCGGGGTAAAGGATGTGGAGGTCGGTATTTTCATCGCCTATGTGGCCACGTTTATGATGTTCCACAAGGGAATTCAGCGCCTCCTGAAAATCCTGAATATCCTCCCCGAAGCGGCGGCACTGATCCGCAACATCGATCCTATCGTCAAGGGGGAGGGGGAGTACAATCCTGAAAAGATTGTCCCCAAGGACATGAGCGGGGTTCTGGACGTGAATCATCTCGTCTTCCATTACGGACGGTTCGGCCGGCCGCTGCTGCGGGATATTTCCTTCCGGGTGGAGGAAGGGCAGAGCCTGGGCATTATCGGCCCTTCGGGCTGCGGCAAGTCAACCCTGCTTAAGGTACTGCTGGGCTTTTACCCCCTGGCCGGCGGCAAGATATTTTACGGCGGCTACGACCTGGAGACTCTGGAACTGCGCTATCTCCGCCGTCAGATGGGGGTCGTGCTTCAGCACGGAACCGTTCCCCTGGGGAAAATCTTTGACATCATCACCGATAACAACCCCCGGATTGGGGAGGAACGGGTGATCGAGGCTCTGGAAAAGGCCGATCTTGCCCGGGAGATTACGGCCCTGCCGGGGGGCCTTTACACCCCCCTGGAACAATGCGCCTTTTCCGACGCGGAACTCCAGCGGCTTATGATAGCCCGTGCACTGGTACAACCCCGGCGCTTTGCGATATTTGACGAGCCCACGCGCTTTCAGGACAACATCACCCAGCAGCGGCTTTTGGAACATATCTACGCCATCCCCGCCACCAAGATTATCGTAGCGCAACGGCTTGCCACCATACGGGGCTGCGACTCCATCGTGGTGCTGGACCAGGGGGCCGTGATCCGGCAGGGAACTTTCACGGAGGTAATAGGCGGCCTTGAGGGTTAATGATGGACGGGCTATCAAGCTCCCCCGCGCGGGTTCGAACCACGGACCCAATGGTTAGCGGTCCGGGGGATACCTTGTCTTTGCTATCTAACGCATACATAAGCCTTTTTTAAGAATGTCCCAAAACCGTTAAAAGCATTTTGTTGACAGCAGCTTTTTTCCTTAATTCCTTACTACATAAGGAATTAGGGGATTTCATAGCCCTGCGAGGCTAAAGATAGATAATTGAGCCTGTTCCAAAACTAATTGACTGTGCGCTCACGTTCCCGGCATAGCCGGGGGCACGGGTTTGGACCAGGCTCTTGCAGTTTTTCAGGCTAAAGCCTTGCAAAACTGCGTTTTTTAAAGGTTTCTGTTCCAAAACTGAAGTTTTGGAACAGCCTCAATCTTAAATGAATTATACCACGATACTTGTTTTCTTTCAATGTTTTTGTCCGAAAACGCCTCAATTCTGCCTAGCGGTTTTCCGTGGCGGCGGCCTCTTCGTCCTGTCCCAGGGCGCGGAAGATTTCGGCGGAACGGAGGTAGGCGTGCCGGGCTTCCTCCACCTGGCCGGCTTTTTTGAGGATATCGCCCAGGGCGCGCCAGTCGGTGGCAAGGCCGTAGGAGTTTTCCACCCGCCGGTCAAGGGTCATGGCCGTTTCCAGGGCCTGCCGGGCGCCGTTGTAATTGCCGGCAAGGGAACGGAACGAGGCGATAAGATACCAGTCATAGGCGGCCTTTTCCAGATTCCGTTCTTTTTCGTGTATCGCCACGCTCAGGCCCAGGGCCGCTTCGGCCTCGGCGTAACGGCCCAGTTCTTTTTCCGCAAGGCCGCTAACCATGTGGGCAAAGGCCGCGTACAGACTGTCTGTAATCGCCGCCATTTCCCCGTTGACTTCTTCCCGAATGGCCTGGGCGGACGCGGCGCCTCCGGGGGAAAGCAGCCTGCCGCGGGCCTGATGGACGCGGCTTACCGCGGTTAGTTCCGGGTTTCCCAATTGTTCGGCCTCGGCAAGGGCGTTTTCCCAGGCGGCGGCGGCTTCTTCGGCCTGCCCCAGGGTAAACAGCACATTGCCGCGGGAAAGGCCGGTCCGGATTCGGAGGCTCGGATCATCGGCGCTCACCGCGATGCGCCGCGCTTCGTTAATTATGATCAGGGCGCTTTCATAGTTTCCCCGGTCAGCCTCTTTATTGCCCTCATCGAGCTGGGTCTCCGCCCGCTTTCGCAAACTGTATACTTCCTCGTCGGCTTTCGGCGCCGATGAGCAGGTACACACAAACAGGATACCCAAAAGGAGAGAAACCAATCTTATGGGCCGGTTTCGCAGGCCGGTTTCAGATGCCATATCAAAACTCCGCGTCCCGCGGCCGGACGCCGCCGGCGCGGATTTCCTGCTGTTTTGGAATACCCCCTTTCAGCAGGGGGTTATTGGTCAGGGCGATCAGCACTTCCTCGGCGGTTTTGAGCGCGGTGTGCAAATCCGCGAGCAGCAGCGCGACCTGGGGAAGCTGCGTGGGGATAAAATCGGTGGTTTTTTCCAGGTTTTTGAGGGTGGCGGAAATCGCTTCGAGTGAGGATATCAGATTGGTGTACAGATCTCCCTCGGAATCAAGCACCGACATAATGGTTCCGTCGGGATTGACCAGCTCGCCGGAAAGCTGGTTGATGTTTTGCAGCGTGGCGGAAATCGAATCGAGGGCGGCGATCAGGCCCGTATACAATTCCCCCTCAGTATCGAGAATCGTCATAATGGCGTTGTCGGGATCGACAAGCCCGGTTGAAAGCTGGTTAACGTTTTCAAGGATGGCGTTAATTTGGGCTATGACCGGGTCAAGCTGGGCCAGGAGCGGATCAAGCTGGCCTACAAGCTCCCTCAGCGTTATTTGCAGATCGTCAGGAAGCGTCTGGGACAAGACCCGCAGCCCCCTGGCCATTACTTCCACCTCGCCCAGGGTCCGTCCCAGAGTGGTCTGGTCGGTTCCCGCAAAAGCATCCTGCAGCTCGACCAGGACATCGTTCAGGGTGGTCAGGAGGGTGCCGGCGCGGTTCATAATATTATTGATGCTGTCATCCCGTTCCGGCCGTACTGCCAGCCCGCTGGCAAGGAGCCGTTTCCCCTCTACCGAGTTGACCGTGGGAATAGTCGCCCCCTCGTTAAGCGGCGAAGCGCCGGCGCCGGGATAAAACATAAACTGATTGCCCATACCAATAGGACTTACCAGTACTTCCACGAGGGATCCCACCTTAACCCGGTCTATATAGGTATCAAAAATGGTGAAAAGCACCACCACCTCGTCGGAGTCGGTAAGGGAGAGGGATTTAACCCTGCCGATGGTAAAACCCTTGTACTGCACCGGCATGTTCTGACTGATGCCCGAAGCGGAACTGAAATAAGACTGAAACTGGTAATCCCGTGAAAACCAGCGCTGGCTTGATCCCAGCATGAAAATCACAAAAACCACAATCGCCAGGGCAAGGATAATAAGGCCGCCCACCAGTTGATCGGCAAAGCGTATGGTGAATTTCATGATAACCTCTATTCAGCGCGGCAGCACAGCCGCGCTGTTAAATCGAATATAAATCCCTGTTTCATGATAACCTCCGCCTGGGCGGCTGCATAGCCGCTCATTACACCGGACATGAAACCTTTCATGAGGCCATTCCCCTTTCCACATAACGCCTGAGATCTTCATCTTCGGCGATCTGTTCCCTGGTGATCTTCAGGAAAACCCTGCCCCCGATTACCATCACCACCACATCCGCCAGGTCGTTGACTATGCGCATATTGTGGCTCACAAAAACAATCGAAACGCCGTCGCCCCGCTTGACCCGCACCATATTCACCAGCCGCTGCGCCGCGTTTTCGTCCAGGGATTCAGTCCATTCGTCCAGGTACAGAAGCCTGGGACGGCACATCAGTGCGCGGGCAAAGGCAAGGAGTTTCTGTTCTCCCATGGAAAGCTGGGAGGGCCTGATTCCCAGGTCCTTTCGGTAGCCCACTTCGGAGACTACCGCCTCTATCCGCCGCTCCCGCTCTTTCCTGGTCATGGACGGATAATGCACCCGCAGGGGAAGCTCCAAAATCTGAAACAGATTCTGGTTGGCCCAGAGCGCCGAGTCCTGAAAAACCACCGCCCCTTCCCGCCGGAATTCAAGGTTTTCGGACCGGCTCATACCGGCCACATTTTTGCCCCTGAACAGCACTTCCCCCTGGTCCGGTACGAGGAGGCCCGCGGCAAGTTTCAGCAGGGTACTTTTTCCGCACCCGGAAGGCCCCACCAGGGCAGTGGCGATTCCTTCACTGAACTCAAGGGAAACGTCCCGAATCAATTTCTGTTTTTGGACGGAAAAGCAGATATTTTTCAGTTCGATGATACCCGCCATGTCCCTACACCATCGCTATATAATACACGGCGGACAGCAGAATATCCACCACTATGCAGCCGGCAAAGCTGTTGCTTACCGCCCTCAGCCCCGCAATGGGAACCTCGGTGCTGGCCCGCTCCACACTGAGCCCCTCAGTTATGGCGACAATCGAGATGATCATGCCGAAGGCGAGGCTTTTGATAATCGTAATCAGAATATCCTGCACGGTCAGATTTTGCAGCAGGTTGCTAAAATAATAATCCGCGGGCAGGGCGTTAAAAACCTGGGCCACCGCAAAAGAGCCGGCCAGCCCGAACACCGAAAAGTACAGGTTCAGCAGCATCAGGGAAATGGTAACGCCCAGGAAACGGGGCACGGCCAGATGCTCAATGGGATCAACGCCGATGGAAATATACGCCTCAACCTCATGCGAAACCACCATGCCGGCAATCTCGGTGGCGATGGCGGTGGCGGAACGGGCAATGACAATAAAGGCGGTGAGGAGGGGGCCAAGCTCCCTGGTTATGATGATGATCAGCAAAGAATAAATGAGCTGCTGCTGGGAGATTCTGGTCAAATTGGGAATACCGATAACATTAACCACCGCGCCTATCCCCAGGGCGAGGAGACTCGAAATTCCCATGGCCTGCACAAAGGTAAACAGTATCTGCGAGGTAAGTATCTTGTAGGAAGCATGCCCGCGAAAAACAAAAGTCCCCACTCCCTGCAGGGTACGGGCAAAAAAACCCAGATTATAGAAAAGTCTCCGTATCCCCGCCGACCAATTCCCCATGACGCTATTATATACACTTTTATCCGCTTACGTATAGGGATCGCGCGGTAATTGAGATACCAACGGACCGCGCCGCGAAAGCCCGTGATTAAGGAGGAAACAGGCAAAACCTTTCACGTGACCTAATGAGACTTCGGGGGAACCTGCGGCGCAAACCGGAAGGCCTGTTCGTCACAGGGCGTTTTGGGAAAGCCTTCGGGCGCGGCGCTTTTCACAGCGCCACTTCCCCAAAAGGCGGGGCTTCTTCCAGAACCCTCGCGACAACGCGGGACTGCGGCAAAAGCAGGCCGGGGTCCATTTCCAGAATCGCGAAAGCGTCGGTTCTGGCGCGGGCAAGCGCTTCGGCGTCACGGACGGGATTGGCAATGCCCAGGTCAAGGTAGCCTGACTGTTCAATGCCGGCAATTTGGCCGGGGCCGCGGAGCTTCAGGTCTTCTTCGGCGATAACAAAACCGTCCGTATTTTCAAGCATCACTTTGAGTCTGGCTTTCCCGTCTTCGGTGAGTTCATCGGAATAAACGAGAAAACAGTAGGACTGATCCCCGCCGCGGCCGACCCGTCCCCGGAGCTGGTGGAGGGCGGAAAGGCCGAAACGCTCGGCGTGTTCAATGACCATGCAGCTTGCGTTGGGTACGTCCACGCCCACTTCGACAACGCTGGTGGCAACGAGGATTTTTATTTCGCCGGCGCGGAAACGGTCCATGGTGAGCCGCTTTTTTTCTTCGTCGAGTTTTGAATGGACCAGGGCAAGGGAAAAATCGGGGAAAACTTCCCGCGCCAGACGATCCGCCATGGAGACCGCGTCTTTCAGATCAGCCTCAACGCCGCCTTCGATTAACGGATAGACAAAATATGCCTGACGGCCCGCGGCAATCTCCCCGCGCACAAAACCGTAAACCCTGCCCTCGCTTGATTCTTTTGCCAGATGGGTTTTTACGGGTTTCCTGCCCGGCGGCAAATCCCGGATTACCGACACGTCCATGTCGCCGAAAACCGTCAGCGCCAGAGTCCGGGGAATGGGAGTGGCGCTCATCATTAACAGATGGGGCCGGCCACCCTTTGCCATGATGAGGGAACGCTGCGTTACGCCAAAACGGTGCTGCTCGTCAATTACCACCAGCGTGAGGTTTTTGTAATGCACATCTTTTGAAAAAAGAGCGTGGGTTCCGACGACGATGTCAATTTCGCCCAGCGAGAGGCTCCGCAGCAGTTCCTTTCTGCCGGCGGCTTTTATGTTTCCGGTAAGAAAGGCGATCCGCAGGCCCAGAGGTTCCAAAAGGCGGGCGGCGTTCTCCGCGTGCTGCCGGGCCAAAAGCTCGGTGGGCGCCATAATTGCCGCCTGGCCGCGGTCTTCCACGGCGCGGAGAGCGGCCAAAAACGACACCAGGGTTTTCCCCGAACCGACATCGCCCTGTAAAAGACGGGCCATGGGCGGGGCGTCGTTATGCGCCATATCGCGGTTGATGTCCGCGACAGCCTCCTCCTGCCCGGCTGTCAGGGAGAAAGGCAGGCGCTCAAGCAGGCGTTTCTGCGGCGGGGTAAACGCGCGGTCCGAAGCCGAAAACCGGGCCGGGGAAACCGGAGAGGCCGCGCTTTTTTTCCGCGCAATGGCCCGGCGGCCTACCATTATTTCAAGGTAAAACAGTTCCTCATAGATAAGCGTCTTTTTTGCCAATTCCAGTTCCAAAGCGGAAGCGGGAAAGTGAACCGCCTTAAGCGCGGCGGCTTTTGGAAGCAGCCGGTCCCGCTCAATGATTTCAGCGGGGAGTTCGTTTTCCAGATTTTGCGCATACTGCTCAAGGGCGCGGGAAACGAAACGGCGGAGCATTGCCTGAGTGAGACCGGCGCTCAGGGGATACACCGGCAATATGCGGCCAAACCCGGCAAGCTCGCCGGGAACGATTGGCTCAATTTCAAAAGAGCTGGACTGTATCTCGCGGTATTTGTAATAAAAATGGCCACACAAACGGTAGCGGCGGCCCGGGACAAGCTGTTTTTCCATCCAGGGGCGGTTAAAACAGAGCAGCGCCGCCCTGCCGCTTTCATCTTCAACATGGACTTTGAGCGCCCTCATTCTGCCGAAGCCTATCCAGTCGCGGGCAATGACCGTAACTTCGGTGCAGACCCGGCTGCGGTGAAAGTCTTTTATCGGCACGCGCCGGCTCCGGTCCTCCCAGTCGCGGGGATAATGGCAGAGCAGGCCCGCCGCATCGCGTATTCCCAGGCGGGCAAACCTGGGCACGAGGACGGGGCCGATACCCCGGATAGTAGTAAGCGGCGCGGTAAGGGAACGGAGAAACATTTAGACGGGGAGTCGTTGTCTGAGCAAAAGACCGGCAAGCAGCTCCACCAGGAATCTCCCGCCGATCCAGACCACGGCCAGAACCGCGATGGCGGTGATGATTCCGGTAAGGTAATTAACCTGACGTTTGCCGAAAATGATCCGGTTGATCCGGTAGAGCAGGGGCTCTGAGATGGTGTCGATGATCCTCCAGAAAGCGCCGCGGGTATCGCGGTTGGTCATAAAGGCGATAAAACGCAGGACAAGGATGATGAGGCAGAAACCGAGAATAAAAGAAAGCGCCGACCAGACGGCGGAAAGGACAATGGCGAGAATGACGCCTAAGCTGATCCTGCCGTAACGGGCAATCGTGGAAAAAATGGTCTGGGCCAGGGAAAGGGCCGCCATTGCGGCGATGGGCGAAAGGTCCAGGAAACCTGCCCGCAGCCGCAGGGTGTTACGCCACCAGTCAAGATAGGGATCGGTGATCCTGGATAAAAGCTCAACGGGTTTTCCGTAACGCGCGCCGCTGAACCAGGTAATCATCACCCGGACTAAAATCAGCAGCGAGTACAGAGCGGCAATGTTTGCCAGCAGATTCATGATTATACGCATTATTCCCTCCAAACTTCAGCGACTCCGGCGCAGCTATTAAGGACCGGTCCGCTTTCCGCAACAGCCCCTATTCCGCCGGCGGCGCGGATTACCCTTTCGCCGCCGTTTACAGGGACATGAATAAATACCGTACAGGGGCCGGGGTTTCCGGCGAGACAGTCCCGCAGGGGATAGATGTCCTCGTCCCGCCCAAAGGCCTCCTGCCGCATCCTGATGTGGACCGCCCGCGCATTTGCGCCTGACGAAGAAGCGGCCGGCGGCGCTTTGCCGGCCGCCGCCTGCGCGCTGGCGGCGCGTTCCTGTTCTTCCGGGGACATTTTATCATATTTACTTTTCAGGCGCTTGAGACTCAGCGTGGTATCAGGGTAAAACACATACCGGTTTTTATAGGTATCCTTTTTAATTTTACCCCGCAGGGCGGTCATTGTGTTTTCTTCCAGTTTATCCCGCAGCCCGGCCCACGCTTTCGGAAAAACAGTGATCTCTATTTCGCCGTTATAATCGGCCAGGGCCGCGCAGGCCATTTCATCACCTTTTTGAGTTGTGAATGTCCGCAGGTCTTTTAATATGCCGATAAGGAGATATTCCTCCTGCGGGTCCGCCGTTTCCGGGCGGGACAGATTCAACGTTACTTCCCCCTTCCAGACGGCGCGGTATTCGTCCATCTGCCGGACGCGGGCGTTTTCCTTTTTAAGCAAAGCCTCCGCCCCGTCGGGTGCGGCGCAGTCCTCGGCGATAAAGCCGTAGTGATCCTTGTCTTTCTGGTATTCGATTTTTCCCCCGACCACGGAGATCTCTCCTTCCCTGATTTTATCCCGGCAGGCTTCCCAGGCCCTGGGGAAAAAAGTCATCTCTATTTCGCCGTTGTAGTCCGCCAAAGTCGCAAAAGCCATTTTTCCGTTTTTAGTGGAAATGGTTTTAAGCGTTTTGATTATTCCCACAAGCACGGCGCTTCCGGGAATCAGCGTTTCAGGTTTTCCCAAATCTGCCTTTACCGCCTGCCGCCAGAGTTCTTTGTATTCATCCATGGGGTGGCCGGAAAAATAAAATCCGATTAATTCCTTTTCTTTTTTCAGTTTTTCAACACGGCTCGTTTCGGGAAAAGGATCGAATGTAAAATCGGCGTACTCTTGTTCGCCCGAATCACCAAAGAGACTGGTCTGGCCGAATTTTTTATCCTCCTTTTGGCTCTGGACATACTCTACGGCCCGTTCAAGATTCCCCGTCAGAGTCCCGCGGGAAACGCCGAAACTGTCAAAGGCCCCGGTCTGGATAAGACGCTCAACGACACTCTTGCCCACTGCCTTGACATCCACGCGGCTCAGAAAATCGACAAAACCCCTGTAAGGCCCGTTTTTCCGGCAGTTGACAATCTCCTCCGCCGGGCCATCGCCCAGGCCTTTGATCCCCAGCAGGCCGTAAACGATGCGGCCGTCCACAATGGTAAAAAGTCTGTCGGAACGGTTAATATCCGGCGGATCAACGGCAATGCCCATCTTCCGGGCCTCGTCAATACATTCGGACAGCCGGTCTTTATTCGCGCTGTATATCTCGTTGGTAAGGTTAGCTGCCATAAACTCGGAGGGAAAATTGGCCTTGAGATAGGCCGTGTGGTAGGCGACCATCGAGTAGGCTGCGGCGTGACTCTTGTTGAAGCCGTAGCCGGCAAAGGGAACCAGCATGTCGTAGATTTCCCCGGCTTTGTTCTTCGAATAGCCCTGCCGTTCCGCTCCGGCAAGAAAGGGAATTTTCTCATTGTCAAGTATTTCTTTTTTCTTCTTCCCCATAGCGCGGCGGAGGAGGTCGGCCTGCCCCATGCTGTAACCGGCGACAATCCGGGCTACCTGCATAACCTGTTCCTGGTAGACGATGACGCCATAGGTTTCCTTGAGCACGTCTTCAAGGCTGGGATCGGGGTAACGTATTGTCTGGCGGCCGTTTTTGGAATCCACAAACTGGGAAATATTTTCCATAGGTCCCGGCCGGTAAAGGGAGTTCAGGGCGGTAAGGTCTTTGATGGAATTGGGTTTGGCCTGCCTGAGAATGTTCTGCATCCCTTCGGATTCAAACTGGAAAACCTCAAAACTCTTTCCCTCTCCGAGCATTTTGAAAGTCGCTTCATCGTCCTCCGGCATGGTTTCAACACTGAAATCCGCGTATTCTCCGCCCCGGCGGCGGATGAGTTCTTCGGTGTGCTTGATCACGTCCAGGGTTTTGAGGCCCAAAAAATCCATCTTTACCAGGCCGCAGGACTCAAGAAAGTTCATGCTGTACTGGGTAGCCACACCCCCGGTTTTAGGGTCCCGGTAGAGAGGGACAAAGTTGTACAGCGCGGACTTGCCGATTACCACCCCTGCGGCATGCAGGCTGGAATGGCGGTGCAGTCCCTCAAGTTTCCGGGCCAGGTTGAAAAGCTCGGTGTATTTGGGATTCTGTTCCAGTTCCGGCAGTTTCGGCTCGCCTTCAAACGCTTTTTTTAGGGTGATTTGGGGGTCCCGGGGGATGAGTTTGGTGATCATATCCGATTCGGGAATGGAGACGCCGAGGGCACGGGCCACGTCCTTAATTACCTGTTTGGCCCCCAGCGTTCCGAAAGTGATAATCTGGCCAACACGGTCGGCGCCATACTTTTGGGTGACGTAGTTGATCACATCCTCCCGTCCTTCGTTGGCGAAATCCAGATCAAAGTCAGGCATGGAGATCCGTTCAGGGTTGAGGAAGCGCTCAAAGAGAAGATTGTACTTGAGGGGATCAATGTTTGTTATGCGCAATGCGTATGCCACAATGGAACCGGCGCCGGAGCCGCGCCCCGGCCCCACGGGAATATTGTGTTCCTTGGCCCAGTTGATAAAGTCGGCCACTATGAGAAAGTAGCCGGTAAAGCTCATGTTGATAATCGTGTTCAGTTCATATTCGGCCCGCTTTTGTATCGCTTCCCATTGGGATGCGGCGGCGGCTTTTTCTTTCGCGTAACGACCGGCAAGACCGTCCGCGGCAAGGCTGCGAAGATATGCGCCGGCATCGGCAAAATCCGGCGGGATCACAAACTCAGGAAGGAACCGTGGTAAATCTTTGACCTCAAGCCTGGGGACATCGGTAACGCATCGTTCGGCAATACGCAGCGTGTTGGCAATGGCCTCCGGATATTCGGGAAAAAGCGCCGCCATTTCATCGCCGCTTTTCAGGTAGAACTGATCGCCGTAATATTTTTTCCGTTTTTCCTCGCTGCGTTGCTTGCCCGTACCGACGCAGAGAAGAATATCGTGGGCAATATAATCTTCCCGGTTCAGGTAATGCACGTCGTTGGTGGCCACCAGGGGAATGCCGGTCTTGCGGCTTATGGCCGCCAGCGCCCCGTTGATATCTCTCTGGGAAAGGGTAGTTCCCCTGAGCGTCCCTCTGGGAATGCCGTGGTCCTGTACTTCCAGGTAAAAGTTATCATCCCCAAAGAGGTCCCGGTAGTGGCGGGCCTTTTGCTCCGCCTCCTCAATTTTCCCTACCTGAATCAGCCTTGGTATCTCGCCTGAAACGCAGGCGGAAAGGGCGATGAGGCCGCCGTGGTATTGGGCCAGCAGTTCCTCGTCGATTCGGGGCCGGTAGTAGAAGCCTTCGGTGTAGGCAAAGGAGCAGAGTTTAACCAGGTTGAGGTAGCCCTCCCGGTTTGTTGCCAAAAGCACGAGATGATAGTACTTGTTATCGCTTTCCGCCCCTTTTTTTTCAAAACGGGAACCGGGGGAAACGTAGACCTCGCAGCCGATGATCGGCTTGAGGAGGCGGGTCCGCTTCTCGTGCTGGCCCTTCTCGTTCACCGTTTCCCCGCACGCGGCCAGAAACTCCATTGCCCCGAACATATTGCCGTGGTCGGTGAGGGCCAGATGGCTCATCCCCAGCGCTTCGGCCCTGTCCGCCAGGGCCATTACCGAAACGGCAGCGTCCTGCAGGGAAAAGTCAGAATGGACGTGAAGATGGACAAAATCGGTCATGTGTTGATATAGTACCGGGAAAACCCGCTTCCCGCAAGGTATCGCGTTGCCTGTTCCAGGGAATTGCATCTGTTAAAAAAGTAAATGACCCCGGGACGCGGCAGTTTTTCTCTTTCTCTCCTTCCCTTATCTGTTATAATAGGCCCTTGGGGGTTCTATGGCTCAAAATCTGCGGGACAGGCTGCGGCGGATACAGGACAGGGAAAAGAAAGAAACCGCACCGGTGAAAAAACCGGAGAAAACCGACCCTTCGCCCTTTGAGGCGCGGGGCTGGGTTTCCGTGGGAAGCTATGTCTTAAAGCGCGAGTTTCCCGCAGAGCTGCCGCTTGATTTTCCCGCCGCGCTTTCCCCCGCGCTGCCTCTCCTTGTTCCCGATCTTGCGCGCGCTGCAATAAAAGACGGGGCCGCTCCTCCCGCGCCCGAAGATTTGCTGTTCTTCGATCTTGAAACCACCGGGCTTTCGGGCGGGGCCGGAACCGTGGCTTTCCTTGCGGCCTTCGGCAGGCCGGCCCGCTATGTGCGCGGGGGGGACGCGGCGCCGGGACGCGCGTTGCGTATAACCCAGTATCTGCTGCTGGACTATCCGGGGGAATACGATTTTCTTGAGGCGCTCCTGGGCGAATTCCTCATAAGGCCGCCGCTTGTGGTAAGTTATAACGGCAAGAGCTTTGACGCCCAAATACTAAAAACCCGCTGCCTGATGAACGGCATACCGCCGCCGGAGTACCTGCACGCGGACCTGCTGCATCCCGCGCGGCGCCTGTGGAAAAGACCGCTCGGCGACTGCTCCCAGGCCGCGCTTGAAAGGGGCGTCCTCGGCCTTGACCGGAGCGGGGATACACCCGGCGCGCTGGCCCCTGAGATATGGTTTGCCTTTTTGAGCCGCGGTGAGGCGATCCCTCTCCTGGGTATCTGCGATCATAACCACAGGGATATAACCGGCCTTGCCGGCATTTTCACGGTGATCAATCGCATTGCGGCGGATCCCCGCGGCCTTGTTCAAAAATACAACTACGATATAGAAAATCTGGCTCTCCGCTGGCGCGATGTGCTGCGGAACGGCCCGCGGGATTCAAAGACCGATATGCTGCGGCATACCGGAAAAGAACTTTTGCGTTTTGCCGCGGAAGAAGGTTTCCCCAGAGCGGCTCTTGTTTACGCGCTGGATCTGCTCCGTGAGGGCAATTATGCCGAAGGCGGACTCAGGCTTTCGCGTATCGCCGCCGCGGATTTAAGCGCCGGCATACGGGCCGCCGCCCTGCGCCGTCTGGCTATCGATTCCGAATGGCGGCTGAAAGATCCCGCCGCTGCCCTCGAACTGACCAAGCGCGGTCTTGAACTGCCCCTGAACGCCCAGGCGCAGCGGGAGGAATTTGAACGCCGCGCGGAACGCCTGGAGAAAAAACTGGAGTAAGGAGAGGCTTTCCCGAAACTGCGGTTTTGGGAAAGTAACCTTGAAATTCGCGGTTTGCGGGGCTGAAAGCCTGAGAAACCGCAGGAGATAAAAATGACGAAGAACGATTTCAGTATCCGGTTTTTACAAATTGCCGACTATGACGAGGTTTTTCTCCTGTGGGGCAGATGCGCCGGTATGGGAATGCTGCCTGTGGACGATTCTCCCGAAGGCTTCAGGAAGTTTCTTGAGCGGAATCCCCGTACCTGTTTCGCGGCGGAGGTTTCGCCCTCCGGCGGAGAGCGGAACATTATCGGCGTGATCCTCTGCGGACAGGACGGACGGCGCGCCTATATCTACCATACCGCGGTAGACGAAGCCTTCCGCCGCCGCGGCGTTGGGCGCGCGCTGGTTGCCTCGGTTGAAAAAGCCGTGCGGGCGGAAGGGATCAACAAAATCGCCCTGGTCGCGTTCAAAGCCAATGGGGAAGGAAACCGCTTCTGGGAAAAAATGGGCTACACCGAGCGGGAAGATCTGTCGTACCGGAACAAGAGCCTCAACCAACAAAATGAAAGAAATTAATCGTTAAGCCCCTTTATGCGTTTCATCTGTCCCCGGCTAAAAGCCGGCGAGCCGCGGCGGCGGTCAATTTCTTTCTGCATTTTTTGCCGTACCGCCTCGGCGAACTCCCTGATCGATTCGGAGCTGATCTCCCCGTCTTCATTCCGCCTGACATAAGCGGAAGGGTACTCAGGCTCAAGCGCCACGAGCGTCTCCAGCGGCAGGGAGCGCCCCCAGAACGACCAGGGTTTGAACGGCCCTTCGGAAAACACCGTTACCAGCGGCACTACCGGAATGTCAAGCTCCGCGGCGATTTTGAACGCGCCGGATTTAAACTCCCTGATTTGCTGGTTGTACAGATAACATTCGCCCTCAGGATAAAAATGCAGATAGCGCCGGTACTTGAAAGCCTTTGCGCCGATTTCAAAAATCTTCCGGTAGCCGCTCTTGCCCCTGGGGATGGGTACCCCGCCGAGGAGCCGCGTGAATGTGCCCAGCACGGGGAATTCCACCGTGGCTTCCAGCATGGTCTGAAAGATCAGGTGGGGTATCACCATGCCGGCGATTTTTACCGGGTCCAGGAAGGTGGTGTGGTTAGAGACGGTAATGGCCCGGCGCAGGGCGTACAGCCGCCAGCGGTGTTTGTACGTGGTGAAATGCTGCATAAAATTGAACAGCATGGCGATGGGAAAGATCATCAGGCAGAACGTCCACGCCGAGGCGAGCCTGAACGGAAGGGACAGGTCGATAACCGGGCGTCCGTGTTTGTACGGCATCAGCCTACCCTCCTGCCTTTCCAGAGAAAGCCCCTGCCCGACACAGTTCTGAACCATGACCACGCGGCCATGTACAGGAGGTTCAAAAACATCAGGGGCCAGAGGAAACCGTACCACCAGTTAAGCCGCTGGCCGAGGAACATGAAAATCCAGCTCAGCGTGTAGAGTATATTCACTATCAGTATTGCAAAGGTCCAGGGGCTGGATCTGGCGATGCAGAAAAACAGCAGCGGGAATGGGAAAAACAGAAAAAAGAAAACCGCCACGGCCGCCAGAAAAAGGATGATAGTATTTTTCCCCATAAAGTCAAAAACGTTTTTCCCTATTCCCTCAATCGCGGAGCGGTAACCGTTGTACATCCGGCATTTGACGTGCTCGGTGATGTTGAGAAAGCAGGTGTTGTAACCCATCTGCTTGACGTGCCGGGCCATGTAAATATCCTCGCTCGTTTTTTTCTTGAACGCCTCGCAGCCTCCGATTGCCTTGAACACGTCGTTTTTGATAACGATATACTGGCCGATGGCGGCGGAGAAAAAGCTCACTTTGACGAAGCGGTTTATGAACAGGGGGATGACAAAGCCGGTAAGGAAAAACATCAGCGGCACGGTTATCACTTCCCCGAATTTGAAGAATTTTTGCCCGATATAGCCTGAGATCATGTCCGCCTTCAGCGCCTGCATATTGGAAACCGCCCAGGAGATACTGGCGGGGCTGTGAATGGTATCCGCGTCGGTAAAGAGGAGAATATCCCCTTTCGCATGCCGCGAAAGCTGGTGCAGCGCAAAGGGCTTGCCGTACCAGTCTTCCGGCAGGGGCGCTCCGGTAAAGACCCGCACGCGGCTGTCCCCGGCGGCGATCCGCTCGATGATTGCGGCGGTACCGTCGCTGGAATTATCGTTGAGCACAAGGATTTCGTAATTCCGGTAAATCTGGTTTTGCAGCGAGGCGAGGCACCTCTCGATATTTTTTTCCTCGTTGCGCGCGGGGATCAGCAC
Organism: Treponema sp.; assembly: GCA_031270205.1. Classification (GTDB taxonomy): domain Bacteria; phylum Spirochaetota; class Spirochaetia; order Treponematales; family Breznakiellaceae; genus WQXQ01. The sequence continues at coordinate 132 of JAISYA010000085.1, read as the reverse complement.
CGAGACCAGCGGACCGTCAACGACCTCAGGCCCCCGCGTGAAACGCCACATCTCGTAATGATTGGCCAGGGACAGAATAAAAAAATAAGCCGCGGCGCATCCCAGCGCGGGATAATAAAAGGGGCTTAACAG
>JAISYA010000142.1 GCA_031270205.1 Treponema sp. | reverse complement strand
GCACGGACAACGGCGGCGGCGGCGGCGGCGCGGGCGGCCCGGGCGGAACGGCAGCAGGCGGCGCGCCCTGGAAGCCCTCAGCTCCCGAAAATAACGGCTGGGAGTGGGTCGAAGCGCTTACCGGCACGGCGGAGTTTTCGCGCGGCGGCAGGGGCGGCTTATACACGGGAGGGCCGGACGGCGCGGCCGGCGTGAACTACGGAGACGGGGGGGACGGGCGCAATGGTAAAGGAGCGCCCGGCATGGCGGGCCACCACGGCATCGTCATCATCCGCTTCCTCAATCCGGGGTATAACGGGTAAGCGAATGCAGCATAATGCGGGAAAAATGTACAATACCGCGGAAAGAATGCAGATTACGCGGCGTCCGCGCGGAAAGCGGACGCCGGGAAAACCGGCAGCGCTGCGCGCGGGGGAGGGAATGCGAGCAAGACGGGAGGGAATGCGGCCGCACGGGGAGGAATGCGAAGCGTATGGGAGGGAATGCGCATAAAACGGGAGGGAATGCGAAGCGCAGGGGAGGGAATGAGACCGCACGGGGGGGAATGCGGGTATGACGGGAGGGAGCGCTGGTATAACGGGAGGGAGCGCTGGTATAAGGGGAGGGAGCGCTGGTATAATGGGAGGGAGCGCGGATAAGACGGGAGGGAATGCGCGTAAAACGGGAGGGAATGCGCGTAAGACGGGAGGGAATGCAAACCGTACGGGAGGGTACGCGAACCGTACGGGAAGAAAGGCGGTTTGTGGACTGCCTAAAATCAGCGTAAAAGGAGTGTACGATATGGCGCAGCATGACTGGATACCGGCGAAAGAGCAGGATCAACTGGAACTGATGACCACCTGGAAGGCGGGGCTGGCAAACCCGGCGTACAAAACCCAGTTTGGCTGGGTCGAGGCCGAATGTACCGCCCTCATCACCCTTATCGAAAAGGCCCAAAGCGCCCACGCGAACTATGTGGAGGACAATTCCTCTAGCCGGGGGATTACCAAGCGGCGGGCCATGAAAGACGCGCTCGCGGGTATGCGGGACTTCGCCCGCTCCTACATCCGCTTCAACAAAAAAATGAGCGCCGAGTATAAGGCCATATTCGGCATCCACGAGCCGGACCGGGAACCGACCCCCGGCGGCGAGCCGAATACCCGGCCCAACATCACCGAGATTAGAACCCTGGGCGGCTGCGGCGTGGAAATCCGTTTTCAGGACGAAATGACGCCGGAGAGCTGGGCTATTCCCGAAGCGTACAACGGCGCGGTCCTGCACTACGCCTGGGGGCCGGAAAAAATAAACGACATCAAGCTGCTCACCGAGAGCAAGCTGATGACCCGGCACATCTGGCGCCTCACTCTGCCGCCTGAGGCGGCGGGCGCCTGGCTGAGTCTGGCGGCCTGCTGGCAAAGCGGCGGGGACGAGGGGCGCTTCACCGAGATCCGCCATATCGCGGTGAACTGAAAACCCGCCCGGCGCGGGGCGCAATGCCAATGTGATGGACCGGAAGCCGCGGCGGGCGCGCGCGTTCCCTTGACAGATCCGGGCAATCATGCTACGGTTATCCGGCAGCGTATAAAAAGTGCGGATACCCTAAGCGGGCAATAGCGCAGTTGGTTTAGCGTACAAGTCTGGGGGACTTGGGGTCCCCGGTTCAAATCCGGGTTGCCCGATCAGCGTATCCGCGCGGTCTGTCAGTATAGTGAACGGCGGGGCTTTCCCAAAACCGCGGTTTTGGGAAAGCGGCCGTCTTCCGCGCGGGGACACATGCAAATACTTAAAGATAAAATCAAAACCGAGGGCAAGGTAATGCCCGGCGATATTCTCAACGTGAGCAGCTTCCTCAACCAGCAGGTTGATATTGGTCTCTACAATGAAATCGGCAAAGAATTCGCCCGCCGTTTTTCGGGCGCTCCCGTCAGCAGAATCCTTACGATTGAGGCTTCCGGCATCGGCGTCGCCTGTATTACCGCCCAGTACTTCAACGCCCCGGTGGTGTTCGCCCGGAAATTCAGGGCGAAAAATCTGGACGACAACCTGTACAGCACCCAGGTGAGCAGCTACACCCACGGTATTGATTACACCATCACCGTGCCGAGGGCCTTTTTGAACGAGGGCGATTCGGTGCTGCTCATCGACGACTTCCTTGCCAACGGCTGCGCCATAGAGGGCCTGGTGGCCCTTACCCGCATCGCCGGCGCCCGGCTTGCGGGAGCCGGGGTGGTCATTGAAAAGGGCTTCCAGAGCGGCGGCAAGCGGCTGCGGGAACAAAACGTCCGCCTTGAGTCGCTGGCAATCATCGAAAGCATGAGCCGGGAAGAAGGCATACGCTTTCGGGACTAGCAGTTTGCTGCGCTTCTTGCAGCCGGCTGCTAGCCTCCCCGCCCCGCCGCCGCTATACTGAACCCATGCCGCTTCTGACGGTTTCCCATCTGCGAAAACGCTTCAACCTGGAAGCGGGCTTTTTTGCCCGCTTCGGCCGTTTTGTCAACGCGGTAAACGACGTCTCCTTTTCAATCGGCGCCAACGAAGCCTACGGGCTGGTGGGCGAATCCGGCTGCGGCAAAACCACCACGGCGCGGCTCCTCGTGCGGCTCTACGAAGCCGACGGCGGAAGCATCCGGTACCACAGCGAATCAGGCCCGGCGGAAGTGGCCGCCCTGCGAAACGCCGAACTGCGGCGCTACCGCGAAAAAGTAAAGTATGTGTTCCAGGACCCGGCCCGCTCGCTCAACCCCCGGATGAGCGTATACGAAGTACTCGTCTCAGGCCCGCGCTGGTCCGCGCCGTACCGGAAAGCCGGCGAAAAACAGCTCCGGCGGGAAGCGGCGTCCGTCCTTGAGGAAGTGGGCCTTTCCGCCGCCGACCTGGACCTGCGCCCTTCGGAATTCTCAGGCGGCCAGCGCCAGCGAATCTCCATCGCCCGCGGCATCCTGATGCGCCCCGAACTCCTCATTTGTGACGAGGTGGTCTCGGCCCTGGATGTTTCAATTCAGGGCCAAATCCTCAACCTCCTCCTGGACATCCGCCAAAAGCGGGACATCTCCTTTCTGTTCATCGCGCACGACCTGAAAGTAGCCTGCTATTTCTGCGACCGCATTGGCGTCATGTACCGCGGCGAACTGATGGAAGAAGCGTCCGCCAGAGGGCTGTACCGGGGCGGCCTGCACCCCTACACCCAACTGCTTTTTTCATCTGTTACGGGAAGCCCCCCGCCCCGCGCTTCCGGTGTTCCCCCCGCCCCGGCGGCGGCCTCCCCCGCGCCTCCCCTTCCCGCTGAAAACCGCTGCGCCTTTGCCGAACGCTGTCCCCGCTCCCGCGGGCGCTGTTTCGCGGAAAAGCCCCCCCTGCGGGAAACAGACGCGGGGCATACTATTCGCTGTTTTGAATGTTAAACGCGTGGTATACTATCTTCATGAAAATCGACGATCCCAGGGTAAACGAAAATTTTACCGAACTGGCCGGGGCCCTTTCCATGACAAAGGACAGCGCCCTGATTGAGGACTTTCTGCGCTGCCTCCTTACCCCCGCGGAAACCGCCGACATAGCGGCCCGCTGGGCGCTGGTCAAGGCGCTGAATGAAAAAATCCCCCAGCGGGAAATCGCCAAAAACCTGGGGCTTTCACTCTGCAAAATTACCCGCGGTTCACGGGAACTTAAAAAACCGAACTCCGCTTTTGTGCGAATCCTCGCCCTCAACGCAAACAGGTAATTGCATGACTGCGGGGATTCGGTAAACATAAAAAGCGGACCTGGTATTCGGCGCGGCCCTTTTCCGCGGCGGACATTGCCGTACTTGCCGCCGCGGCCCTGCTGTTTACGCCGCTATTGTTTCATCAGGCGGCGCGCCGTGTCCGCCACATTCCCGACGGTAAAGCCAAATACCTCGAACAGTTTATCCGCGGGCGCGGAAGCCCCAAAACGGTCTATCGCTACACATGCGCCGTCCAGTCCCACATATTTACTCCAGGGCGCGGCGCAAGCGGCTTCCACGGCAACGCGCTTCCTGACATCCGGCGGCAGCACCTCGTCCCGGTATGATTGCGGCTGCAAATCAAAGACATCCGATGACGGCATGCTCACTACCCGCGCGTCAATACCTTCCTTTGCCAGTTCCTTCCGCGCTTCCACAACCAGGGAAGTCTCGGAACCGCTTGCAAGCAGTATCAGGTCAGGCTTTGCGCCGGTTTCTTTTTCCAAAACATACCCGCCCTTCAACGCGCTTCTGGACGAATGTTCCAGCGGGGGCAGATTCTGGCGGGAAAGTACTATCGCCACAGGTCTGTCCCCGGATCCAAGCGCGGCCTGCCACGCCGCGCGGGTTTCGGTCTCATCCGCCGGACGGAACACGCTGAAGTTTGGCATAGCGCGCAGCATGGCCAACTGCTCAACGGGCTGGTGCGTCGGCCCGTCTTCGCCGACGCCGATGCTGTCATGGGTCAAAACCGAAATAAGCGGCAATCCCATCAGCGCGGAAAGGCGCAGCATAGGTTTCATATAATCCACAAACACCATGAATGTCGCCACATAGGGACGAACACCGCCGTGCAGCAACAGGCCGTTACCTATCGCGGTCATGGCAAATTCGCGCACCCCAAAATGAATATTTCTGCCTGCGTAATCGGCTTTGGAGAAATCCGGTATACCGCCAAGCGCGGTCTTGTTTGACGGCGCCAGATCCGCCGATCCGCCCATCAGCGAGGGAATTTTATCCTTCAGTTCGTTTAGTACGCGGCCTGAAATGTTGCGTGTAGCGTCCGCCTTATTCAGGGATGTCCAGTAATCATCGCCGAACACCGTCTCCGGAACCGCGAAACCAGCGGTGTCCTTTTCAAATACCGCGGCCGGCTCCGGATATTCCTTCCGGTAACGGGCGAACAGATCTTCCCACTCTTTCTCCGCGGCCCCGCCCTTTTTGGACAATTCCGCGTAATGGGCGCGCACCACGGCGGGTATTTCGAAGGCTTCCGCAAGGGGCCAGCCCAGCGAATTGCGCAACGCCGCGACGTTCTCCACGCCAAGGGGCTCGCCGTGCGCCGAGGCTTTGCCTTCTTTCGCGGGTACGCCGTAGCCGATTTTTGTCGTTATCTTTATGAAAGAAGGTCTGTTCCGCTCCGCCCTGGCCTCGGCAATCGCTTTGCCTACGGCGGCAAGATCATTGCCGTCCGCCACGTTCAGTACCTGGAAACCGAAAGCCTCCATACGCTTTCCGGCATCCTCGGTAAAGGCAAGCGCCGTGCTGCCCTCTATGGTGATCGAGTTCGAGTCGTACAGCACAATGAGCTTCCCGAGTCCCAGAGTACCCGCGAGCGAAAGCGCTTCGGAAGATATACCCTCCATGAGGCAGCCGTCTCCGCAGAGGGCATAGGTGAAGTGGTCAAGCAGGGGAAACCCGTCGCGGTTGAACCGGGCCGCAAGATGGGCCTCCGCCATAGCCATCCCGACGGCCATGCCAAGCCCCGCCCCGAGCGGGCCTGTTGTCGCTTCGACACCTTTTGTATGACCGTACTCCGGATGCCCCGGAGTACGGGAATTGAACTGGCGGAAATTCTGTAATTCTTCGATAGTAAGCCCCGGATACCCAAAGAGATGCAGCACCGCGTAGAGCATAGCCGAACCGTGGCCGGCCGAAAGTACGAAACGATCGCGGTTCCGCCACCCGGGGTTTTGCGGGTTGTGCCGAAGATGTTCGGCGAAAAGCGTGTAGATAATAGGCGCCGCACCCAGGGGAAAACCGGGATGCCCCGAATTGGCCTTCTGTACCGTGTCGGCGGCCAGTATACGAATTGAGTTAACGGCGAGCTGTTCTGTGTTTTGCATGGAATTCCTCCCCTTTTGCAGCGTTCATACATTTTCACTGATACGCTTTGTTTTTAACATGTTTCCTGATTTTATGCAATGAGGCCGTGAACGCTTATCATTCTGAAATGTTTCCGGGCGATTCGGAAATGTTTCCGGGCGATTCGGAAATACTTCCGAGCGGCCCGGAAATACTTCCGAGCGGCCCGGAAATGGTTCCGGGCCATTCGGGAATATTCCCCGGCGGGGAATGAGCCTCCGCGGGGCGAGCGGCAGGGTATCGGCGTTTGCTTTTAAACAGATGAAATTCCCTGAAAACGGTAATGTTTTGAATAAAACCTAACCGCAAACTCGAATGAGCCTCCGCGGGGCAAGCCCCGCGCTATAGTCGTTGCGTTAGTTTGATCGGAGGCTCGTTCGATAGGAAGTTTTTTATACCCTCCCCCGCGCAAGCGGGTTCTTTGGTTTAATACCAAATCATTTGTAAGCGTTGCGGCATTTGAGCCGCGGCAAGCCTGGCAAGCGCAGCTTGCCGTAGGGTATTAAACCAGACTTGCGAATCAACACACGCGGCGCGTTGACATGGAGGGCAGAGCGGCATATAATGCTGCTATGCGTGAAAAACAGGTGGAGAAGG
>JAISYA010000122.1 GCA_031270205.1 Treponema sp. | reverse complement strand
GGGGGTAGTGTTCCTCTCGAACGAGCCTCTGCGCCTTGCCGCCACGAACAGGCAAAAAACAGCGAAGTAAGAGTTCGTGAGGTCGCGGTTTTCCGCTGTTCATGGTCATAAACAGCCCTTGCGGAGGATCCGCCCCAGCCATAGCGCGGGATGAGCCTCCGCAGGGCAAGCCTGGCAAGCGCAGCTTGCCTTGGGGTATTAAACCAGACTTTTGAATGAACTCATCGGAATTGGTAAGCATAGGACAACAGACGAACACGGACAAGAGTCTGATATTTCGATCAAAAGTCCGTATTTTTCAGGGAACCTTCGGGCGGCGCGTGTAATAGCGCCGGCTCATAACTCCCTATATACCGCCGCCGCGGCCAGAACCCTTCTGGCGTACTCCCTGGTTTCGGGGAATTCGACGGTTTCAAGAAAGAGGTCGGCGGGCAGGCCGCCGTTTTGCCTGTCGGCCGCGCGCCAGCGTCGGACGCGGTTCATGCCGCCGTTGTAGGACAAGAGGGCCAGCAGAGTGTTTTCAGTACCGGGGGGAACGGCAGAGTGCGGTTCCGTTGTGCTGCGCGGTTCCGCGGCGTTTATACGCGCCATGAGGTATGCAAGATAGAACGCGCCGATGTGGATGTTTATGGCCGGATCAAGCAGGTTCACTCCCGTCTTGCCCGTTTCATCCGGCCGGGTATAGTCCGGTCCGCCGAGACGGCGGATGCCGCCCGCCATTTCTTCGGCGGTGGCGGGCATAAGCTGGGTCAGGCCCACGGCCCCGGCGCTGGAAACAACGCCGCTTTGAAAGGCGCTCTCGGTGCGGATAAGGCCGAAGAGCAGTTCCGGCGCAAGGCCGGTTTTTTCCGCGTACCGCTCCACCGGTTCACTGAAAGCGCGGGGATAGTACAGCTCCAGATCCCGCCGGCCGGGTTCATAATCTTTTTCATTTATATAAAGCGAAACAAGCCGTATGGCCTCCGCATACAGGCCCGCCCCGGTCAGGGCTTCCGCCAGAGCGCGCAGTTCCCCGGCGGAGAGTTCCTTTTCCAAAGCCCTGATATAGCGGGGGGCAAAAACGGCGGCGTTGTGGCTGAAAAAGCCCAGAAGAAATTCCATCGCCGCGCCGTCTTTGGCGGCGGTCTTGCCGGGCTTTTCCGTAATGGCCGGAGTTTCCCTCAGGCGCGGAAAAGGCTCGCCCAAGACGGCGGCGCTTTGCATCCGGTAATACGAAGAGACACCGCCGGTTTCGTAAGCTATGCGCATATATGCCACAGACAGCGCCTCTCTGCGGGTCTCCGCCGGGGAGGCATTGGCGGACGGGGCGGCCCCACCCGAAGACCGCGCCGCTTCCGCTGCGCCAAGCGTTTCAGCCGCGAGGGAAATTGCTTCCGGTGACAGACAGCCTTCCCTAATGGCCCGGCCGATGATGTAGGCGAATTTGGCCGCCGATTCCGGGGCGTGGCCGCGAATCAGGCCGAAGACCTGTATCAGATCGTTCCATTGCCGCCGCAGCACCAGTTCCCGCGAAAGCTTGTCCAGCACATCGGAAAAATACGCGGCCTCATGCCACTGCCCGGCAAAGGCCGGCAGTTGCCGGATAGCGGCGGCGGGACTGCGGCCCAGCGCGGAATCCAGAATATACCAGATACAGGCGTCGGCTTGCTCCGGGTTGGGGGCAAGGGGAAGGGCGCGGGTAAAGAGATCTATCCCTTGCTCGCTAAAGCCTCTCTGCCGCGCAATCCGCGCCGCGAAAAAGAACAGCCTGAATCGAATATCCGCGCTTTGCGCGCCGGCGTTTTTTCCCCAGTCGAGAAACAGTGTGATCCCCTCGGTTCCTGCGGCGGCGTACTGGTAAGACCTGCCGAGATCATTCAGTAAATCGGGGTATTGCAAAAATATTCCCCGCTCCTCATCAGGAACGGAGCGGAAAAGGGCCAGGGCCTCGCTAAAACGGGAACGCGACGCGGCGATATGCCCCTCAATGACGGCGTTCTCCGTAGCGCTGAAAAAACCGGCGCTCCGGCCACGGCATTCTTGTAAAACGTACAAGGCCGCATCATCGGGAAAGGGGCCGTCGGGATTTGCGCTAACGCCTTCATAAGCGCCGGAACCCAGTACAAACGAGAGCGCTTTTTCTTTAAGCTGCTCCGGCCCGGCGTTTAGCGCCTCAAAAGCCGCGGCCCAAGAACCGGCGGCCTCCTGCCATGCGCGTTCCGGCGCCGGTTTGGCAAGCCCATCGTCCCGGTAAAACAGGCCGAGCAGTTCTTCGGCGGCGGCCTGCCGGATGTGGACATTGGGATCGTTCAGGGCTTTTTCAAAAAATCCAACGGCTTCCTGCCGCGCCGTCCCGGCAAGCAGGCCGCGGTAAAAATCGGGCCGCGCCTGTTCCGCCGCGCAGGAATTACAATTCAGAAAAAACCAAAAGAGCAAGAAAACAAAGGAAGGTGGAACTTTCCCCCTGCCGGGCGCCCGCACGGTGTTAAGCCGTGAGGATAAACTAATGCGGCCCGGCGCAGACCCGCTGCCCGCCCCTGTATACCATAACCCGCGCGGCAGTTTTAGCTGCCGCTGCTCCGGCGCTACGCCCCTTCCCCCAGCGGAAGGCGGGCGTGGACTTTGCGTAAGATTGCGCCGAATACCGGTCTCTGTTTGAGTTTTCAGTTTTTCGGCGGAATGAGGATAGTGGTTCCCGAAATAATCAGATTCGGGTTGCGGATATTGTTGAACCGCGCAATCCGGGGGTAGAGCCAGGGGTTGCGGTAAAAGGCCGCGGCAATATCCCAGAGCGTATCGCCCCAGCGTATCCGGTAGGGAACGCCTTCTTTGGGTATGACCGCCGGCACGTTATACGAGGAGACCGGGACGGAAGGACGCGCGCGCGCCGCTGTCTGGGGCCGCGCCGGCGGCGGGGCAGACGGCGCCTGAATAACCGGAGGAGGCTCGGCGGGCTTTTGCGCTTCCGCCGCGGGCCGGCTCGCGGCGGGCTGTTCCACCGGGGCCTGGGCGGGCTGCCGCTCTTGCGGCTCGGCGGCGCTTTGTTCGGCTGCGGGCCTGTCTCTTCCAATCCCGAAAAGAGATGTCCCCTTGTCCCGAAAAAAGAAGAACCAGGCCGCCGTAATCGCCAGAATGATGACTATCCCGACAATGATCACCACGGCCCAGGGGAATGTTGTCTCTTCATCGTTCCGTATAGATTCGGCCTGTTTGTACAAACCGGCAGGCGGCTCCCCGTTGTTTTCCAGCTCAAAGTCGGGAATCTCATCTTCCCTGTTTTCTTTGTCCAGCGATTGCAGGGAAACATTCAAAATCTGATGCTCCCCGCCGGCATCCAGATCAACGGCGTCGGCGGTGATGTTCCCGTTTGCGTCGGAAGAGATAACCATTTCTATGGAAGGCTCTCCCTTGGGCTTTGCCTGGATTTTCTCCACAACCAGACTGCCGATATACAGGGCGTCGGCCATAGTCCGGATAAGGCTTTTGTACAAATCGATCTGCACACTACACTGCCCGTCATGGACGGTGGTGAGAACAAGCCGCCTTTTTACGGTGGAGTTTTCCTCAACAATGGAATAAAATTCCCCGTTAGCGATTTTAATGCCAATAGTTGACGCCATTGGTCCAGCTCCTTGCGTTGAGGCGGCCTTAAAGCCCCCATTTTAAGCTTAAACAGGAAAATTTTCCCTGTCAAGGCATTTCACTGTAATCTATTCATCATAATATCGGCAAATTTGCTGTTTGGAAACAGACTTAAATATCCGATAATTGATATTATGATGCTGCCCGTACTGATTGGCGTAATGGTCCTTGTCCTGATTGTCGGGTTTTTTTTTGCCGTTGCGACACGTTCCCGTGACAGCTTTTCCGGCGGAAAAAAACGCGCCAAAGGCCGTGACGTCATTTTGAAAGACGCCGACAAGCGGCTGAGCCAAAACCCCAGGGATCCGGAAGCCCTGAACGCAATGGCGGACGTCTATTTCCAGGAAGAATCCTGGGATAAAGCCATGAAAACCTATAACCAGCTGGCGGAAGTAACAGCCGGAAGCCATGTGACGGGAATCGATGATTTCGAGGTAAACCTCCGCAGCGGCCTTTCGGCGATGAAACTCGGCCTTGGTGATCAGGCGTACAAATCTTTTTCCGCGGCCAGAACCTACCGGCAGGACAATTTCGAGGTAAACTATAACCTTGGCCATCTTGAATTTGAACGGAAGAACTACGAAAAGGCGGTGCAGCTCCTTAAGCAGGCCAGGCAGCAGGACCCGGACAGCCCCGCGGCGCTGCGCGACCTGGGCCACGCTTGTTTCAGAATGAAAAACCCCAAGGAAGCAATGGCCTTTATCCGCAAGGCTATAGACCTCGCGCCGAACGACAAGGAGTCCCTGTATACCCTGGCGGAATGTTACTACGAGGCCAAGCAGATCGAACAGGCCCTGCGGATTTTCAACCACCTCAGACCCGACCCGGTAATGGGCCCCAGCGCCTGCCTTATTGCCGGACAAATCCACACCGAACTCAGGCAGTACGAGGCGGCGGTTCAGGATTATGAAATCGGCATCAGGCACCAGAACGTCAAGCCCGGAGTCCTCGTTGAACTGCGTTACCGGCTGGGCGCCGCCTACCTCAAGGATAACGAAATCGGCAAGGCCCTGCCCCTGTTCAAACTGATCCAGGCTGAGAACGCTTCCTACAAAGACGTGAATACGCTGATAAGCAAATACCAGGAACTCAATGCCAACAAGAATCTGCAAATCTTTCTCATGGCCCCTTCCGCGGATTTCGTCGCCCTTTGCCGGAAAATCGTCATGACGTATTTTGGCAGAGCCAAAATAAAGATCGTCAATATCTCGGTTGCCCAGAACGAATGGGCGGATATCCTTGCCGAAGTGGACACCTACAAGTGGTCCGATTTAATCATGTTCCGCTTTATCAGAACCCAGGGCGCCATCGGTGAACTTACCGTCCGCGATTTTCATTCCCACTTAAAAGAAGTAAAAGCCGGAAAGGGAATCTGCGTTACTGTAGGCAGCTTCAGCGAAGGCGCGAAGCGCTACACCGAGGCCCGCCTCATCGACCTGATAGAAAAAGACAGGCTTACCGCCATTCTGAACACCGTGGACGCAAAAGCCGCCGCGCTTCCGGTGAGGAAGAAATAGTAGAAAGATTAAAAAAACCACGGAAGATTGAACACAGGACGGGGGCTTTTTGGGCCGGGGCGCGGAAGCGGCGCCGGAACTCTTCGGGATCATAATCAGCCATATCTCAATTTTCGCTTAATGGGGATTCTTTCGGTTCTTCTTCGGAGGCACTATGGGCGTATATCGTTCCGGCTGTAGCCCGAGCCGCTTTAGCCCGGTCTGCCGTAAGGCAGAAAAACGTAAACCGGCCTGTTGAGAAGTGCCACCCGTACACCATTTTATGTATATTTACTTGCCAATTGTCCACAGGCCGCTTTTATATTTCTCCCATGTGATACCCTTATTTTTACTTCAAGCCCATAATTTTCCAATTTATTTTTGAACCGTTCTATATCCTTTTTATTTGCGTTTTTGAAAACTTTGTGATTTGTTTGGTTATATTCCAGTAAATTTATCATTACATTTTCGTGTCTAAACCATTCAACCAATTGTTTT
>JAISYA010000103.1 GCA_031270205.1 Treponema sp. | reverse complement strand
TCCCCCTCCAGTCTCTGATCCCCTGAATCCCGTGTTTTGGGGTTTTATTTTAAAATTTGCACAAGGAGCAATTATGAAATTAAAGTACCGTTTGAGTCTTATCGTGATCGTCATTTTGGTGGTGATCATAGCGGCCCTGTCAATTATCCTGCTCAGGCGCGCCTCTTTAATGCAGATGGCCGCCGCCCTGGAAAGCCAGGAACGGCTTGCCGCGCAGGAAGCCGTCTTTATCCAAAAGCGGTATGAGGGTTATCTGCGCGTTGTGGATACCCTGGCGGATATGATGGCCGATTATGATCTGACTGAGGCGGGCCGGCAGCGCAACCGCTTCGATCAGCTTTTACATTCGGTCCTGGAGTCCGAGAAACAGATCATAGCCGTGTACGCCGTGTTTAAACCCAACACTATAGACCCGGGCTGGGACGCTTCTTTTGCCGGAACTCCCGGCAATACCGAAGCCGGCCAATACGCCGACTGGTACACCCGGCGCTCCGGGCAGATTGAACACCTGACATACAACGATATACAGACGGTTATGGATATTACCAACGGGCCTGACGCGCGCAAAGAGCTGGTCTATGATCCCATACCCCAAACTGTGGCCGGCAGGGATACTTTTACGGTTAAGATCAGCGCGCCGGTAATCCACCGCCGGACGGGCGAAGTGGTAGGCCGCGTCGGGGTAAATGTGGATACCGCGGAGACCCAGCCTGTGGTTGACGCGACCATTCAGGAACACCATGAAATAGCCGCCATGACGGTCTACTCCGCCAACGGGACCATTATTGCCAGCGGCGTTCCCGACCAGGTAGGCCAGCTTCTCGGCAACGCGCAAAGGGACCTCTTCAACGGTGACCGCGACGCGGCGCATAGCGCGATAATCAATGGAGAAAAACGCCGGTTCAAGAATTATTCGGAGGTTCTGAATACGGAACTGGAAATAATTCTGTACCCCTTTGCCATCGGCGAAACCGGGGTAAGCTGGGCCTTGATGCTTGGTACCGAAGATCATGTAATCCTGGCGCAGGTTAAACGCTTGACCTTCTTTACCCTTATCATCGCGGCGGCGGCGGTTATCCTTACGGCGGTAATCATCTTCCTGGTCTCCGGCAGCATCGCCAAGCCCATCGCCAGTGTGGCCCTGACACTCAAGGACATATCCGAAGGCGAGGGCGACCTGACAAAAACCGTCGATATCAACACGAAGGACGAAGTCGGCGACCTGGCCCGGTATTTTAACGAGACCCTGGAAAAGATCAAAAACCTCGTTATCACCATCAAAAGCCAGGCGGGGGCCCTCCTCAATATCGGGGGCGATCTTTCCAGCAACATGACCGAAACCGCCGCGGCTATCAACCAGATAACCGCCAACATCCAGAGCATCAGGGGCCGGATGGTCAACCAGTCCGCCAGCGTTACCGAAACCAACGCCACCATGGAACAGATCACCGTTAATATCAACAAGCTTAACGGTTATGTGGACCACCAGGGCGACAGCGTCGCCCAGTCTTCCTCGGCCATCGAGGAGATGCTCGCCAATATACAATCCGTCACCCAGACCCTGGTCAAGAACGCCGATAACGTGAAGGACCTGTCGGAGGCTTCCGATGCCGGGAGATCGGGGCTCCAGGAGGTGGCGGCGGATATCCAGGAGATAGCCCGGGAATCAGAAGGGCTCCTGGAGATCAACTCGGTAATGGAAAATATCGCGAGCCAGACAAACCTCCTGTCCATGAACGCCGCCATAGAAGCAGCCCACGCCGGGGAGGCGGGAAAGGGATTCGCGGTAGTGGCCGACGAGATCCGCAAGCTGGCGGAAAATTCCGGGGAGCAGTCCAAGATCATTTCCTCGGTGCTCAAGAAAATAAAGGATTCCATCGACAAGATAACCAAATCCACCGACAGCGTTCTTAAACGGTTCGAGGCCATAGACAGCGGGGTAAAGATCGTATCGGACCAGGAAGAAAATATCCGGAACGCTATGGAGGAGCAGAGCGTGGGGAGCAAGCAGATACTGGAAGCCGTCGGGCGCCTGAACGAGGCGACCCGGATGGTCAAGAGCGGCTCCGCGGAGATGCTCGAGGGGAGCAAGCAGGTCATACAGGAGAGCAAGAACCTTGAATTGGCGACCCAGGAGATCACCAACGGCATGGACGAGATGGCCACCGGGGCCGATCAGATCAACGTGGCGGTAAGCCGGGTGAACGAGATCAGCGGGGAAAACAAGGGGAGCATCGACGTGCTGGTCCGGGAAGTGTCGAAATTCAAAGTGGAATAAGTCCGCAGGCAGGGCCGGATGAGGCGCGCGATGAACGTCACGAAGGTTTTCCCGTCCGTGGCCGCCTCATTCGGCCCTTTGACACAAGGGCCAATCCTGTATAAAATATCCTCACATTCTTCAAAATTATGGGCTTTATGAAACATTGCGGATCAAAACGAAACCTGCCCGGGAGCGCCCTCTTGCTGCTCTGCCTGGTTTCCTGCGCTACCGAACCCGGACTGGCCCCCCCTCCGTATTCGCCGGTCTATTTGACGGATCAGGCGCAGTATACCCTGCTGCACCCTTCGCGGCTCAGCGCTCCGATGGACGGCTATCAGCGGATTACCGCAAGCTACGGAACGCGGGAATTCTCCGTTGGGGCGTGGGTCATGGCAAATGAACAGGAAATCACTATGGCTCTTTTTAACAGCATGGGCGCGGGGATGGGGGAGCTTTTTTTTGATGAAGGGAGTATAGCGCTCTCTTCCGACGTTTTTTCCGGCTTCATCAAACCTGAATATATTGTCGCCGATTTTCAGCTTTGTTTTTACCGTTTTGACGCGGTCGCGCGGGCCCTCGCGGACAGCGGGCTTGAGTTCAGGACGGCGGCGTTTGTTGACGATAACAACGAAACCGGCGAAATCCGTGTCGTTTCCGACGGAAAATCGCACATCATTGAGATAGTCAAGACAAAAACCGCTGTCCGGCTTACAAACCACCTGCGGGGGTATGTCTATACCCTGGAGGGAGATTTTTAATGCGCGAAGCGCCAAACTGCCGGGAGCGTGAGCATGCCGTGTCGTATTGAGCGAGATGAGCTGATTACCCTCCTCCCCCACAAGGGGAAGATGTTCCTGCTCAGCCGGCTTACGGACTACGATCTTGAAAAACGCAGCCTTGCCGCGGAATATGATATTACCGAGGATTGTATTTTTTATGATCCTGATTTGGGGGGAATCCCTTCATGGGTCAGTTTTGAATTGATGGCCCAGAGTATTTCCGCCCTGTCGGGGCTTGCGGACCGCGAACTGGGGGAGGGGCCGAAACCGGGTTTTATTCTCAGTGTTTCAGCCCTGGAAACGGCGATTCCGGTATTGAAAGCGGGAACAACGGCGCGGATCAGAATCGCCGAAGCGGTGAAAATCGACGCGGTTTTCACGTTTAAGTGCGCCGTCTTTCAGGGGGAGCAAGCGGCGGCCCAGGCAAAAGTAACCGTTATGGATGTAAGGGATTTGTCGCTGTTTGATACGGAATCATTATCGTTATTCATTTGACAGGGAGGCTGTTCCAACACTTCGGTTTTGGGACAGCCTCAAGGAAATAATATGGTCGAAAAAAGAGTGCTGATTACCGGCGCGGATCGGGGTATAGGCCGCGCCATTGCTCTGGCCGCCTGCGAAGCCGGATACGCGGTAACGGCCCATTATCACCGGAACGGGGACGCCGCGAAAAGCCTGCGGGACACGGTGTCGGCAAAGGGCGGATCTATTGAATTGATTCAGTTTGATATAGCCAACCGCGATGAATGCCGGGAAAAACTAGCGGCATTGACGGAACATGAGGCGTATTGGGGCATTGTCTGCAACGCCGGTATCAACGCGGATAACGCGTTTCCGGCCCTGAGCGGGGAAGACTGGGATTCAGTGATTCACACGAACCTTGACGGCTTTTACAATGTGCTGCATCCCCTTATAATGCCCCTGTGCCGCAAAAAGCGGGGGCGGATCATCACCATCGCCTCCGTGTCGGGCATCATCGGGAACCGGGGGCAGGTGAATTACAGCGCGTCCAAGGCGGGGATCATCGGCGCTACCAAAGCCCTGGCAATGGAACTGGCGAGCCGTTCCATTACGGTAAACTGTATCGCCCCCGGCGTCATCGAAACCGATATGATCCGGGACGCGCCGCTGGATATAATTTTGCCCCTTATTCCCCTGGGCCGGCCGGGAAAAACGGAAGAGGTTGCCGCTCTGGCGGTGTTTCTCCTTTCCGCTGAAGCCTCGTATATTACCCGGCAGGTTATTTCTGTGGACGGAGGTTTGACGTAGTGGAAAAGAAGGATGGAATGAAAAAACGGGTGGTGGTTACCGCCGGCGCGGTGATCAGTCCCCTGGGGAGCGAATGGCCCGAAATACTGGAGAATCTCCGGGCCGGAAAAAACCGCGTCCGCAGAATGGACGAATGGGACCGCTTTGAAAAGATGAATACCCGCCTTGCGGCCCCGGTGGATTTTGAAACGCCCGGCTTTCCCCGCAAGAAGATCCGGGGTATGGGCAGGATAGCGCAGATGGCGCTGGTCGCGACCGATAACGCGCTGAAACTGGCGGGCCTTGCGGAATCGAGCGAACTTTCAGGGGGCCGCTGCGGGATTTCCTACGGCTCGTCCATGAGCAGCGTGGATCCGCTGCTTGACGTGTACCGTATGCTCGTACAAAACGATATGAGCAGAATGAACGCCACTACCTATATCCGCGCCATGCCCCAAACCTGCGCGGCAAATATCGAAGTGTTTTACGGACTGACCGGCAGGCTTATCACGAGTAACACCGCCTGTACATCGGGAAGCATCTCAATCGGCTTTGCCTATGAGACCATACAAAGCGGCAGGCAGGATATCATGATCGCCGGGGGAGCGGAGGAACTAAACCCGGTAAACGCCGCGATTTTCGACACCCTTTTTACCGCCAGCACCAAAAACGACACCCCCGAACTGACCCCCTGCGCGTTTGATATTAAACGGGACGGCCTGGTGGTCGGGGAGGGCGCGGGGACCCTTATTCTCGAAGAGTATGAACACGCCCGGAAGCGGGGCGCGAAAATATACGCCGAGATCGCGGGCTTCGGCACCAATACCGACGGCACGCATATTACCCAGCCGAACCGCGTTACCCAGAAGCGGGCTTTGGAACTGGCCTTTGAGGACGCCGGCGTCAGCCCCGATACGATCGGCTATATCAATGTCCACGGAACCGCCACCGGCGCGGGGGATATCGCCGAAAGCTGGGCTACCCATGATGTTTTCAAGCGCCCGGTTCCCGTCAGCACCCTAAAGAACTATATCGGCCATACGCTGGGCGCATGCGGGGCCATTGAGGCATGGCTTTCAATCAAGATGATGAATGAAGGCTGGTTTGCCCCGAATATCAATCTAAGCGAAATTGATCCCCAGATGGCTCCGCTGGACTATATTACCGGGGACGGGCGGAAAATTGATACGGAGTATGTCATGACCAATAACTTTGCCTTCGGCGGAATCAACACATCCCTTATTTTTAAGAAGAGTACCTGAGCGGAAGATCGCCGTCTTCCCCATTCGCGGGACGCCGGGCAGGCGGATTTTCAGCCTTCCGCCCGTCCGGTTTCCCTGGCTATATACTCCGTGATTGCCTGCACCGAAGCAAAGTATTGTTTGTTTTGATCGCTTTCCGCCGAAAACTTGACGCCGTAGCGTTTTTTGAGAACGATCCCCAGCTCCAGCGCGTCTATAGAATCCAGTCCCAGCCCGCTGCCGAAGAGCGGGGCGAAATCGTCGATATCTTCCGCACTTATATCCTCCAGCTCAAAACTGCTGATGATAAGTTCTTTTATTTCCTGTTTCAGGCTGCCCAGGTCACTCATACCGTAACTATACCAGAGAAAAAGCGCCGTTGCAAGCGGACGCTCAATAACCGCACGGCGTAAGCCGTGTGGATGACTAATGCGGCCCAGCGTAGGCCCAGTAGCCGCCCCTGTATGCCACAGACCGCGCGGCGGCTTTAGCCGCCGTAGTGGCCGGCGCTAAGCGAGGGCAGGACCCTGCCCTAAGCGGAGGCTCATTCCCCGCCGGGGAATATTCCCGAATGGCCCGGAAACATTTCCGGGCCGCCCGTATCCATTTCCGGGCCGCCCGGAAACATTTCCAAATCGCGGGGGAGGGTATAAAAAACTTCCTATCGAACGAGCCTCCGATCAAGTTACGCAGCGCTAAAGATACCACGGAGATCTGCCCCGCGGAGGCTCATTCACCGTATATTTCTTCAGTTATATCAGTTTGTATTCCCTGGCGGCCTGGCTCAGCGCGCCGTTCCAGCGGGGCTGTGAAAGAAACTGGCGGCGGGTTTCCACGTCGTCAATGCGGCTGGCCCGGCGCTGGAGCCGTTTGAAGGCCATGCTGACCGCGGTGTTCAGGTCAACCTGCTCCGCGCCGCTCTGCGCAAGGACGCGGTACCAGGCATAGTAATAAAAGGCGTCCCAGGGGTCGGTTTCCGAAAGCCGCTCGGTTTTCAGAATCTGCTGCATGTGGTGCATGGCCTGCTTGCCGCCGGCGGCGCTGAGCCGGCAAAGGGCCAGGGAATGGTAGACGCGGACCATCCGGTTCCAGAGATCGCCCGGGGAACCGCACAGCAGTTCGCACTGGGCAAAGCCGCTGCGCCAATCGGGCTGTTCGGTGTAGCGGTACATTGTTTCATTCGGGGGACAAAGGGCGTCGGCAAGCGCTACGGTTTTCTGGTAATTGCCGGCCAGGTACGCGGCTTCAACCTCAAAGAGATCCGCGTCATGCCCGCCGCTTGCGGGTTTCGCGCTGAGGGGGTTTCGGAGGTACACCCGCGCGCGGTAGATCCAGGCGGCCAGCAGCCGCCGCTTTTCCGGGGACGCGCCGCCCTGCGGCTCGGCAAGCAGGCCCTCAAACAGGTCGATGACCCGCTGGTAGCTGCCCGTTTCAAAGGCAAGGCGGCCTTCAAAAAAGAGGGAACGGTCCGCCCATTCGGGGCAGCCCGCCCGCAGGGAGTACTCGCGGGCTTTACGGGCAAGCAGGACCGCCCGCGACACATTGCCGAAGAGAAACTGCGCGGCGGCGGCGTAATAGGCCGACACTCCCGTTTCATGGTAATTGCCGGATTTCTCCGCGCTGTCCAGGGCAAAGCCCAGGTAATCAACGGCCTCCCCGGCCCGCTGTCTGGAAAGGCTTACCAGCGAGAACAGCCGGTAGGATTGGGCGAGGCAGTGCCGGTTCCCGCCCTGGCTTGAAAAGCTCGCCGCTTTAATGGTTTCCATGGCCAAAGCGTCGTCCCCCAGTCCCAGGTGATGCGCCGAAAGGTTGACCAGCGCCTGGGCCTTCAAAACCGGAAACGCGGCGCAATCGGGCGGCAGTTCCCGGAAAGCTGCGTGGATTGCCTCTTCGCCGCCTGAAAGCAGGGCGCGGGTAGTTTCAAAGATATAGCGCACCGCAGCGGCCCGTTCCGGCCCGGTGAGCCGTTCCAGGAGGCCGTTGTTCCTGGCCCGCTCCACTCCCGCGGCCGTGCCGTTTACCAGGTCCGAAACAATGGATTTGAGGATCAGGGTGTCGTCAAGATATTCCCGGCCTCCCATGTCGCTGAGAATCAGCAAGAGCCTGAAACAGTAACTGAGTTTCTTTTGCGCGGCCCAGGCAAGCAAGCGCCTGCACAGCATCGCCCGCACCCGCTTTGCGCGTTCCCCCAGAACGATCTCGGCCTGTTCGGCGAAGCCGGCCGTCCGCAGATGGCTTTCCTGTGGAGTGTCGATGCCCCATATAACGGACAGCAGGGAGAGGGCGCGGGAAATCATGGCGGGGTTTTTTCCCTCTTCCGCAAGCAGCTGGAGAAAGAGGCTTGCCGGGAAATAGCGGCCAAACAGGGAGAGGGCGTAAGCTATCTCCCATAACTCTTCCGGCAATTCGGGAATGGTGAGCAGGGAAAGCCCGTCTGTGCTGGGCCGTATCATCCGGGGAAAAACCGCTTCCCATTTTTTTACGTCCTGTTCGTCCATTTTTTCACCGGCGCTTTCATCCCAGACGCCCAGTACCAAAAGGCCGTTCATGCGCCGGATACCGGCGTAGGCCTCAAGAAACAGTTCCGCCGCGCTGTGCTCCGCCTGCCGGATATTTTCAAGAATGAGAACCGGCGGCCGATCCTTCCGCCGGGCCGCTCCGGTGTAAAACTCCAGGAGCAGCGTCAAAAACAGGCGGGCCTTTTTGATGATAAAGTCCGAAAGTTCCTCCCGCAGGCGTTCCCGAAAGAGGAATTCCCAGAGGCCCTGTATCTCCCCGGCGTCCGCGGCGAGCGGGCCGGCAAGGGCGCGGATCGGGGGGGACCAGGAATCGATAAGGGCGGCAAGATCTCCCGCGCCGAAACGGATCAGCAGGGGCGGAAAATCCCCGGCGATTTCCGCGCAAAAGCGGTACAGCCCTTCCCGCTTGGCGGCGAAAGCCGGCCCCCGGATTAGGGTATTCCGCCGCTTTCCCCCCTGGTCAAGGGCGCGGATCACGCCTTCCCGCAGCGAACTGTCTTTCGGGTTTTGCGCAAAACGCTTTAATTCGCCAAGCCGGTAAAAGCCGCCGCTTCCGCTCTGCGCGGCGTCCGGTCCGGCCCGTGAACGGCCCGGGCTTTCCGGCTCCTCGACCAGCGCGTACGGCAGCAGGCCTTCCCTGGCGATCCGGTCCAGAAACACACCTCCCCGGCCCCCGGCAACACAGCGGCACAGCGTCTCCAGCGCGCCGGAAGCGCCGGATGATTCGTCAAGCAAATCCCGGCCCAGGACCAGCGAGTACCCGAACAATTCATCGGCGTCATCGTCCAGTTCCTTTATCAGGCTTTCAATCAGAATGAGCATATCAAGCCAAAAGCCCAGAGAATCTTCGTTAAAAGCGGCCGTAAGGAAGCGGTTTTTGCCGGTAATTTTGCCCCCGGCGGCGGCAACCGCCCTGGCCGCCGAATCCTCCAAACGGGGAACCAACTCAGGCCGCGTGCGGCGCAGCTGCGCCTTAAACCGGAGAAAAAACAGCATTTGCACCATGGTATTTCAATCTTCCCCAAACCAGTCGAGTTTGCGCGTAAGAAACATAACCAGGGCAATCACCACGAAAGCGCCGACGGAACCGATGAGCAGGGCGTACGATTCCGCGTTCAGCACGGCGTACAGAAGGACGTACGATACGGTGACAACCGTACCCATGTACCAGCTTTTATTCCATGAGGGAAGCAGGCTGCGGGAATACAGGGTCATCATAAGGGTTACGGCCAGCGCGGCGAGCAGATAGGCGGTGTAAAAAGGAATCTGTTCGGATAACGAAAGCAGCAAAAGATAAAAAACCGCGTTGCCGATACCGGAAAGCAAATACGGTACCGGGTGGATGCGTTTCTTCGTAAATATTTCAAGCAGGAACAACGTTAAAAAAGGAACGATCAGGAACAGAATCGCGTACTTAACGGCGCGGGTGTTCAGCGCGTAGGTATTTATGCCGCGAAAAAAATTAACGCCGAATAACGATTCCGTATAATCCTGCCCGCCGTCGTATAGTTTCAGGAAAAGGGGAATATCGCGGCTAAGGTAACTGATATCCCACTCGGCGGAAAAGTCCGTATTGGTAATGACCGACCCGCCCGGCAGGAACGCCCCCTGAAAAGAAGGGGAACCCCAATCGGAACGGATAGCGACATGCGTATCCTGCCCTATGGGTAATACCCGTATAAACTGCCCGCCCTGTATATCTATGCTGATATTGAACCGCGCTTCCCTGTTTTCAAAATCGGGCAAAACGGCGTATATGCCGTTGCCCGATCCCCCGCTTTCATGCCTGGAGGAAACAGGGTATCCGCCGCTTAATCCGGGATAATCACGGGTAAACAGACTGTGTCCCCGGTTTCCGGGCTGAAAGAAAAGCTCGTCATTATCCCAGCTTGACGCGTTTACTTTTCGGATTCCCTTCTGGCTGGAAAGATCGATGATCAGTTCCGCCTGGTTGAGGGAAATAGTTTCGTTAGGCGCGATTTGCGCAATCGCCATGGACGGATCAAAACTGCCGCTCAGCACCAGCGTTCCCGAAAAGAGGGGCACGGAAAAAATGCCGCGCTTGCGTATCTCGGTTTTGAAAACGGCGTTAATGTCCAGCACTTTCGGGCTTATCATCAGGGTAAACGGCGTTTTAATAACCTGAATCTTTTCCCCTTCTTTTTCCGTCTTGGTAAGAACCTCGTCCGTTTTAATGCCGGGAATCACTATGACCGGCCCCGCCTCCACCAGCTGCTTTCCCCACGCTTCCATTATCTCCGATTCCGCGGAGGCCGCCGTTCTCCCCCGGTCTTTAACCATCCCCTCGATCATCTTTAAGGGTATCAGCAAGAGCAATATCAAAACCATGAGCATCAGCGCTTTGAACGTATAACCC
>JAISYA010000096.1 GCA_031270205.1 Treponema sp. | reverse complement strand
ATGATCCAGGTAGCTACCATGTTCCTCAATCACTTCAAACAGTGGAAGCCTACCGCGCAGGGTATGCGCCTTGAGGAATTCGTGTACCAGATCAACGACTTCTTTGAAAGCATGCGCTTTGAGGGCCGCTTTGCCGCGCTCACCCTCTGCCTCTTTGACTGTGAAAGCGGCCTGCTCCGCATCTGCCACGCCGGCGACAACCTTGTCCACCTGTACGACGCCTCTGCCCATCACTTGAAAACCGTCGCCCTGCCGGAAACGCCCGCCGTCGGCGTGATTGCCAACGCTACGGTAAAATCCAGGGTTGGCTACGCGGTGCAGACCCTCACCCTCGATCACGGCGACATACTCCTCTTGTATACCGACGGCATTGAAGAGGCAAAGCGGAAATTCCGGAACTCCCATTTCCGGGAGATTATCTGCGACGCGGGACCCAACGGCGCGGTCCACGGAAACCATGTGGCCGGCCAGGGGAGCGAGGAACTGGGGCCGGATCGCGTAAAGCAGATTATTGAGGCGCTGATGAGTAAGGGCTTCTACACCCTGCACAAGTGGCATAACGGCGAAGGGGACAAGCCGCTGCATTTTAATTTTGCCGGCTGCGAGGGCAAAGTGGAAGAGGTGATAATGGCCCTGGTCTCCGTGGAAAAAATGTTCCGCTGTTATAAAGACTCAAGGCCCGGCAGCGGGGACACCCGCGTGCTGGTTGACAAAAAGATCGACGCCTTTCTCAAGGCCCATTTCCTCGAATACCGGAATTACTGCGCCGATGCCTGCCCCTACCCTGGCAAAGACACGTATATGTATTATACTCGTATAGAAGAGGATGAGCAGTATGACGATCTGACCATCCTCGGAATAAAACGGAAATAAGGAGCGGCAAATGACCTTTAGCGAAAGAATGAAAGAGATGCTGGATCAGGGAGTGGCGGCCTCCAAAGAATTCGCCGTAAAAGCCGGGGCGAAGGCCCAGGACCTGGGTGAGCGGGGCGTGCTCATGCTGGAAATCAAACAGCTTGAGAGCCAGGCCCAAAAGCTCTTAAGCCGCCTGGGCAACGAGGCCTACCGTGCCTTTACCGAGCGCGATCAGAGCGGCATTGACCGTGAAGCGCCGGAAATCAAGCCGATCCTCGCGGAAATAGCCTCGGTCCGCGACGCCATCGAAAAGAAAGACGCCGACCTCAAGAGCAGAAAGGCGAATACTTGACTAATTGAACCTCTTTTACTATAGTGTCCTTACTTGGGCCGTTAGCTCAGTCGGTAGAGCATCGCCCTTTTAAGGCGGTGGTCGGAGGTTCGAATCCTGCACGGCTCAAGAACGGAAAAGCCCTGTCGCAAGACAGGGCTTTTTTAGTGTGTCCGGCATGGGCGGTAACCCGGCGGTAAAAGTCCGCCGGACCATACATAAACACCATGTGAGTATAGGGGCTTGTCAAAGTATTCCAAAGCCCGTATTCCTTCCCTTTCATCGTAAAAAACCTGAAATTCGGCCTGTTATTTCCGCCAGAAATCTCTGGTAAAAAACACCATCACGGTCCAGAGTTCCAGCCGCCCCGCAATCATCACAAAGGAAAGGCCCCATTTAACATAAGCGGGGAAATCGGGGAACGCATTGAAAGGCCCCAGCTTCCCCAGCCCCAGGCCGATGTTGCCAAGGCAGATCAGCGCCGTATTGAGGGAAGTAAACACATCCTCACCGGCGCTGCTCACCAGGAGGGCGGTGAAGAAAATCAGCGCAAAATAGAGGAACACAAAACCCGCCACGCCGTAGACAACTTCCTTTTTTCCGCTCCTGCCGTCAAGCTGAATATTGAACACCCCTCTGGGCCAGATGATTTTTTTCATTTCGTTGCCGGCCTGTTTGACGAGTATCACATAGCGGATTATTTTAATCCCCCCGGAGGTGGAGCCGGAACAGCCCCCCAGGAACATCAGGATAAACAGAACCCCCTGGGCCAGCGCGGGCCAAAGATTGAAATTTTCGCTAAAAATGCCGGTGGTGGTCAGGACGGAGGCAGTGTTGAAAAACGCCTGCCGCAGGGCCGCTTCCAAAGAAGCGCTTTGGGGAAGAATGGCGGCGGTGATAATCAGGCCCGATGCCAGTACAATCGCACCGTAGGCTCTCGCCTCGCTGTTTCGCAGCAAATTCCGCCATTTTCCCCGCAGAAGCTGCCAAATAAGGATAAAGTTGAAGCCCGCCAGCAGCATGAACGCCGTGCAGACCCATTCAATTACCGGCGAGCGGTAATAGGCGAGGCTGTCATTGCGGGGACTGAAGCCGCCGGTGGACATGGTTGAAAAGGCGTGCGTTACCGCGTCGAACCAGTCCATGCCGAAACAGGCCAATAGCGCGGCCTGCGCCGCGGTAAGGGTGATGTACAGGAGCCAGAGGAGCCGGACGGTCAGGGTGATCCGGGGAGTTATTTTTTCGGTTTCAGGGCCGGGCGCTTCGGCCTTGACCAGTTGAAAGCCCCCGGCGCCCAGCAGGGGCAGCAGGGCGACGGTAAGCGCCACAATTCCCATGCCCCCCAGCCAGTGGGTCAAGGCCCGCCAGAAGAGCAGCGGCCTGGGAAGCGCCTCAATATCGTGCAAGACCGTGGCCCCGGTGGTGGTAAAGCCCGAAACGCTTTCAAAAACCGCGTCGGTAAAATTCGGGATATGCCCTGAACAGTAAAAGGGAAGCGCCCCCAGAAGGCCGGCCGCGGCCCAGGCAAAGAACACGAACAGAAAGCCTTTGAAATTGCCCGCCATGCCTGTCCACAGCCCGCGCCGTTTTCTATCGCCCATAATCGCTCACGCCGGCTTGCTCACAGCGGTTCTTTTTTGTCAAAATATTTTTCGATCTCCGCCTGGCTGCCGGTCTTGGCGATAAGCACAATGTGATCGCCTTCGCTGAACACATAGTCGCCCCGGGGAATAAAAGAACCGCCGCCCCGGTTTACCAGCATTAAGAGACCGCCGGCGGAAAGCTTGAACTTTGAGATGGGCATATTCGTTACCGGCGCGTCCCCGGCAATTTCAACTTCCATGATGTCCACGCTGCCGTCGCCAATCCGGTGCACTTCCTTCACACCGCTTCCCATCAGGTGGGAGATAATCGAATTGACCACCACCGACTTCATGGGAACCACCACGTCCACGCCGAGATGCCGCGCCATGGCCGCGTAGCCGGAACCCGAAACCGTGGCGATGCTCCGCTCAATGCCCCTGGATTTAAGGTACACCGCGGTAATGATATTCAGTTCCTGATTATTGGTTGTGGTTACGAGGCAATCCAGATCATCCAGCTGTTCCTCGTTGACAAAACTCTCGTCCGAAATATCCTCGTTGAGAATCAGCGCCTCAGGAAAGCGGGCCGCCAAGTCCTTGCAGAGCCGGTAATCCTGTTCAATGATCACCAGGCGCCGGCTGCTCTTGGGCAGCAGCATTTTGAGCAGGGGAAAGGGAAAACGCCGCTTTTCACTCTGCCGCTCAAGGTACTCCGCCCCGTCCGGCAGCCCGTCTTTGCGTAACAATCCTTCGGCCAGCAGCGCGCCTATCTTGCCTCCGCCCACTATGCCGATTTTGCGGATGGGCTTTTCGGCGCCGCCCGCAAAAGCGAAAATGCCGGGCAGGTCATTCCCGTTGGCGAGAATGTGCACCCGGTCCCCTTTGGCGAGTATGGTCGCGCCCGAAGGAAGCAGCACCTCTTCCCCGCGCTCAACCAGCGTCACCAGGCTTTCAGGCCGGACCAGCGCCCGGTAATCCTTGAGGGCAAGCCCATCAAAAGCGCTTCCCGCCGCCACGTCAATGGAGCCAAGCTCGTAGTGCGTGTTTGAAAACGAAATGATGTCCCCCATTGCGCCGTACTCAATGGCCTTGATTATCGAACGGGCCGCTTCCATGTTGGGATGGATAAAGTGATCGATACCCAGCACCTGTTTGTCGCCGGAACGGCTCAAGTGCATGTAGTCGTCGTTGCGTACCCTGGCGATTTTCAGCAGGCCCCTTTCCCGGCCGTAGCGGGAAGCCGCCAGAGCGCAGATAATCATGTTGACCTCATCGGAATCGGTAACGCTGACCAGCGCGTCCGCCCTGGCAATGCCGGCGTCTTCCAGGGCCTTGAGGCTGTTTCCCTCGTCATGGATCACCATACAATCAATCCGGCTCGAGGCGTGCCTGGCCCGTTCCTCATTCGCCTCGATAATGGAAACGTCGTGCTTTTCCTGAATGAGATGTTTGGCAAGCTG
>JAISYA010000239.1 GCA_031270205.1 Treponema sp. | reverse complement strand
ATCAAATATTTTTACTGCCGCCATTTATTATTCAGTACGTCATTGTTTAGAGCACACATGGATCAATCATAATGATCAGTTTTTAAGCCCCGACAACAATGACTATAAAAGAGACAGGGTGTTTCTTGACGACTGCCTGGTTTTTACATTATTTGGCGGTAAAAACCGCATTTCCTGCAAAGACGGCGTAAACCACTGGATTCCTTTTTCCGAACAGGAACTGGACGCCAAAGGAAAGTTTAAGTCCAATTTTATGTATAATTTTATTAAAGACATTAAATTCTCAAAGAAAGCAAAAAAAGTCCTGGATTCCGGTCTTGAATTATGGAAATACTACCATAAAAAAATCAAAAACAATAAAACCGTTTCAGTAAACGCCTCTTTTTATGATATTCGTGAATTTTTCCAGGGCCGCAATGAAAGCGGAAAAATGAATAATTCATCTGCCGATGAAACCTACGCCAAAATCATAAAAACCCTTAGAAACGATTTGAATTCATTGGCCAAAAAAATAGAGCCAAAAATTTATGAATACGGGTTTTTGAAATAAATACACGGAAGGAGATGGTTATATGCTTAAGGAAGGCGATAGGATTATGTATCCTATACATGGTTATGGCGAAATAATTTCAATAAAAAGAAATAAGGAAGAAAAATGATTATTATGATTTCGAGACTATTTATGAGATTTATTTTAATCATGGGATACACAAAATTCGTGATGCTTCTGTATCCTTCAAAGACATTAAGCTGGTTGATAGAAGTTTATAAAATAAATTCCTCGCGCCACGGATGGCGCGGTGTGACAAAAAATTTGGGCATAAAATATTGCATATAAAACGATATATACGAACCCTTTCGTATATACAGTCCATCTGATAGTGGGTACGAATACGAAAAAAACGCCGGAGGGCGCGCGGCAATTCCGGTTTCAAGCACTGACCTTCACGGCTAATAATAAGTTTGAGGTTCTCATACCGTCCGTTAGAATCCGCGTCCCGGCATTCACGCTCCCCGTCTGTTGCAAGCGGCTTCCCATCTGTTGCGGGCCGCTCACTGTCTGTTGTGAGCCGCTCCCCGTCTGTTGCGAGCCGCTCACTGTCTTTTGTGAGCGGCTCACTGTCTGTTGTGAGCGGCTCACTGTCTTTTGTGGGCGGTTTCCCGTCTTTCCCCGGTTTGTAGTTCCGGGTTGATGCGTAAACGCCAGCGCCCTGCCCGGACATCGCGCTTCATTACTTCACTCTTCCTTTACTCTGCGTTTTTGGTTCTTCCCGTCCGCGCCCTTGCCCCGCTGCGGCGGTTTGTGGTAGTTTTAGGTAGCATGATACCGGACAAACGCGGCGCCGATTTTTTTGATCGCATCCAAAGCCTCACCGAGGCGTATCTGACCCGCCGGAACCGGATACGGCGGCTTAAAAAAGAAAAACAGCGGGGCAAAAACCCGCTGCTGGACTGGGCGGAGGCGTTTTTGTGGGCCGCCGGCATGGTGCTCCTTATCAATCAATACCTGGTGCAGGCCTACCAGATCCCCTCAGGCTCCATGATCGATACGCTGGGAATCGGCGACCGTATTTTCGTCAATAAAATCATCTACGGGCCGGAACTTTTGCCCGGCGTGGTTAAGCTCCCCAGTCCCATACGGCCCAAACGGAACGACATTATCATTTTTGAAAACCCTTCGTATATTTCAAGAGGGCCGGTTTTTGATATTGCCCAGCGGATTATCTATATGCTCACCCTTTCGCTCGTGGATATTGACCGCGACGAGGCCGGGGAACCCAAGGTCCATTTTCTGATCAAGCGGGCGGCGGGCATGGCCGGGGATCGCTTCACCATGGAACGGGGCGAGATGCGGATCCGCTTTGCCGGGGAGGACCGCTGGACGGACGAACGGGAATACGCCGCCGCCCGCGGCTGGAAGCACCGCATCAGCCGCCTCATGGAGGAGGGGCAGTACCCGGCGCTTGAGGCGGCGGGACAGGCGGCCGCGTGGTCGGACCTGGGCTTGCCCATACCCGAAAGCCTGCGGAGCGCGGCCGCAAGCGCGGGCGGCATCCGCTTTCCCGATTACCTTGCCCACGAGCGCTCGCGGCTCCGGGCCTTGCGGTGCGCCGCGCCGCACGACCGCCGGTACGCCGCGCTGCTCGCCCGGCACCGCCTGGGCTGGTACGTGAGCGAAGGCAGGGTCTTGCCCCTGGGGGACAACCGCGACAATTCCCGGGACGGCCGGTACTTCGGGCCGGTCAGGGAGGCCAAGGTGCTGGGTAAAGGGGCGATCATTTACTGGCCCGCCCGGCGTATCGGGCCGATTTTGTAAGCGGCCGTTCCGGAGGCAGCCGATGTTCGACCGAGCGTCAAAATATTCCTACGCCGCGCAGAAAAAAGGGCGTTACCGGATACTCAAGGTTGCCGTTTTTTTTGCCGGTATGTATGTCCTGTACAATGCCTTCAGCGCTTTTTTCTTTTCGATTTGGGCGCTGGAAAACAACGCCATGCGGCCCGGCCTGGCCGCCGGGGACCGGCTGGTGGTACGATCCTTCGCCTTCCGCTCCGTATCGGCCGGCGCTGCCGGGCCGGCGGACGGCGATTCCCCTTTTGAGCGGGGAAGCATCGTCCTGGTTGACACGGAGACGGGAGGGCGGAACGCGCTGTGGAAAATCGCCGACGGGATAGTCCGTTTTCTTACCGTCCAGCGCGTGAGCCTTGACGGGAAGGAAGAACACCGGTACATCAAGCGCCTCATCGGCCTTCCCGGGGACGAAATAAGCATGACGAACTTTGTCTTCCGGGTAAAACCGGCGGGCAGTTCCTACAGTCTTACCGAATTCGAATTTTCCGGCCGGCTCTACCAGCCGGACATTCCCCGCGTGCCCGCCCTGTGGGATGAATCCCTGCCGTTTTCGGGCGACATGAACCGGATAGTCCTGGGCGCGGACGAATGTTTTGTGGTTTCCGACGACCGGAGCAATACCAATGATTCCCGTACCTGGGGGCCGGTCCCGTCGGGGGCGATTGTGGGCAAGGCGGTGTTCCGCTTCTGGCCCCTTACAAGGATAGGCCGGCTATAGGAATCAGCGCCTCACTGTACATTCACGTTCCCTTCTGCGCCGGCGCCTGCGATTACTGCGATTTTTATTCAGTTGCGGTCAATCCCGCCCTGCCCGGGACGCACAGGCGGATGGACGCCTTTGTGGACGCCCTGCTTGCCGACGTGGAGGATCAGCTTGCGGCTTTCGCCGTGGAGGAAGTTCCTACGCTGTATGTCGGCGGCGGGACGCCTTCGCTTTTGGGGGCGGCCCGCGCGGGGCGGCTGCTTGCCGGGCTTGGCGCCCTCCTTCCCCGCCGTCCCGCCGAGTGTACTGTGGAAGCCAACCCCGAATCGGCGGATGAGGATTTTCTGCGCGTTTGCCGTGACGGCGGCGTAAACCGGATTAGCCTTGGCGTGCAGAGTTTTCACGAGGCGTCCCGCCGGGCGGTGCGCCGCGTGGGGCAGGGCGGTTCCCTGGAAGAGCGCCTGGCCCTGGTTTCCCGTTATTACCCCTTCGCCTTTTCGGCGGACCTTATCGCCGCTCTTCCATTCCAGACCGGGGCGGTTTTACGGCGCGATATTGAGCGGCTCCTTGCCTTTGATCCCTGTCATGTTTCGCTGTACAGCCTCACCGTGGAACCGGGAACGCCCCTGGCCGAAGGGCGGGCCGTTCTCCCCGCCGCGGACGAGGCCGACGCCCTCTGGCTCGCCGGACGGGACGCTCTGGAAAGGGCGGGTTTTGAGCAGTACGAGGTTTCCAGCTTCGCCCTTCCCGGCAGGGAGTGCGTCCACAACATCCGCTACTGGCGCATGGAAAACTGGCTCGGCGCGGGCCCGGCCGCGTCGGGGACGTTGATTGACGACCGCGGCGGAACCGGTACGCGCCGCGCCTACCCGCCTGACCTGGACGCCTATCTCGCCGCTTCCCGCCCCGCCATACAGACCGCTGCCCGCGCCGGGGAGCTGGACCGGGCCGCCCTTATCAAAGAAAGCCTCCTCATGGGTTTCCGTTACCGGAACGGCCCTGACCGGGACCTGTTCCGCCGCCGTTTTTCCCGAAGTATTGAGGAATGCATCCCGCAAACCATCGCCCGCTGGGAAAAATGGGGCTTTTTCAGGCAGGTCTCCACCGGCCTCGCCCCTTCCCGCCGGGGCCTGCTTTTCCTTGACGCTTTCCTCCGAGACGCTTTCGCGGAACTGGGGTGAAGGAGCGGAAGTGTTAACTGCCGTCCGCTTTTCATCCTTTATGTTGAATTATGTCAAATATACGCGTATGTACCCTGTTGAATTATGTTAAATTGCAGTGGCATTTTTGCTTTTTGTCAAGTAATGTCAAAAATCGTACAAAAATCAACAAAAAAAAGCTTGCAAAATCGGAGAAACCAGCGGATAATAGCAACCAGGCCTGCATAGGGATAATGAGGAGATGATATGACCGCGAGGGAAAGGGTTCGGACGGCAGTGGCGCATAAAGAGCCTGACCGGGTCCCGATGGATCTCTGGGGCTGCGCCTCCCGCCTGCACAACAAGGTGTACTTCGGCGTACTTACCGAACTCGGCCTTGAGGGTTCAGGCCCGGTGATCCGGCCCGGCACCCATACGGAGTACGAGGACTACCGGATAAGCGACGCGCTTAATATCGATTTCCGCCATGTCAATATCGGCAAACCCCGCAATTTCAAGAGCCGGACCGACGAGGCCGGCAATGTCATTGACGAGTGGGGCATCGGCCACTTCAAAAACGACCATTACAACGCGATTTCCCTGCACCCGCTCGCCGACCCCGACCCGGCCGCACTCGCTTCCTACCGCTGGCCGGACCCCGACGACCCCGGCCGGGTGGAAGGGATAGGAGAAGCGGCCCGCGATTACTACGAAAACACTTCCTGCGCCGTCACGGCGACCACCGCCACCAGCGGCCTCATGTTCGATTTCGGCCAGTACCTTTGCGGAACCGAGCGCTTCCTGATCAACCTGTATGAGGAAGAGCTGTTCACCGAAAAGCTGATAGACAAGCTCACCGAAATAATGATCCGTATCCATATCAATTATCTGCGCCCCATAGCCCCGTACATAGAATGGGCGGAATTCGCCAGCGACTTCGGCACACAGAACGGCCCGTTCATGTCGGTTGAAATGTTCAGGAAGTATTTCAAAAAGCCGCTGGCGGACCTCTTCGGCGCGGTCAAGAAGGAATACCCCGGCATGAAGGTCATGCTTCACTCCTGCGGGGCCATGAGCTGCTTTATCCCCGACCTCATCGACTGCGGGCTTGACATCCTCAATTCGCTCCAGCCCCTGGCCCGCGACATGGATTCCGCGCGTCTCAAACGGGAATTCGGGAACGATATCGTGCTGCACAGCGGCATAGACATTCAACAGGCCATGCAGGGTACGGCCGCGGACGTGGAAAAGGAAGCGCGGCGGGCCATAGAGGCGATGGCCGAAGGAGGCGGCTACGTGTTCGCCCCGGCCAATCATTTGCAGGGGGACTGTCCTCCGGCGAATGTCGTAACCCTGTACCGGTGCGGCGAAAAATTTGGGCAATACCCGATAGGGTGTAATATATCAATTGAAAAGGAGGCAAGTTGAATGGCAGAAAAAAAATTGGTTGTGTGCGCCTGCGGCGCCGCTATCAACACATCGAACATGGCAAAGTTATTCATCGAGGACTACCTGGAAGCTAAAAAGCACCGGGACTATAGGGTGGAAATTTGCCGGCTCGATCAGTTGGAAGAAAAGTACGGCGGCCGCAAAAACATGGTTGTCTGCTGGATGGGTCCGGTGGATGATAAATTCAAGGCCCCGGGGGTGCAGGGGCTGTCGTTAATGGTCGGGGCCAAAAAGGACAAAGAAGCCCTGGTGGAAGAGATTATTAAACTGATGGAAGAAAACTACGCGCCGTAGCTGGGCCTGTCAGAGCCAGTCAATAGTTTTGTTTTCATTCGGTTTGATAGTAGAGTCTGTTCCAAAACTTCAGTTTTGGAACAGAAACCTTTAAAAAACGCAGTTTTGCAAGGCTTTAGCCTGAAAAACTGCAAGAGCCTGGTCCAAAACCGTGCCCCCGGCTATGCCGGGAACG
>JAISYA010000238.1 GCA_031270205.1 Treponema sp. | reverse complement strand
GCTACGGCGATGGTGGCCGAAAGCCCTATGCGGTCCGCGCCGGCCTGCACAATTTGCAGCGCGCGCTCAAGGGTCTTGACGCCGCCGTCTATTTTTATGCCTACCTTGCCGCCCACAATGCCCCGGACAAATTGTACGTCGGCCTCTTCCGCTTTTTTACCGGAAAGCGCGTTGGAGATTTTTACAAAGTCGCAGGCGCACTCCTGTATCAGTGAAAGGACGATTTTCTTTTCATCGTCGGTGTAGAGGGACTGTTCGTAAATGGCCTTAACCGCGCATTTGCCGCGGGCAATCTGCATCGTTTCCTGGAGTTCCCGCCGGGCAGCGTCTATTTCACCGCTTTTGATCGCCAGAATATTCAACGCCACGTCCATTTCCGTCGCGCCCCGGCGTATGCAATCCCGAATCTCCGCGCTTTTCGCCGTTTGGGAAGCAGCCCCGTGGGGAAAGCCCGCCACGGAACAGACCGCGACGCCGGTCCGCCTGAGTATGTCCGCGGCGCATTCCACAAAATAGGGCGAAACCACCACGCAGGCAATGCCGTATTCCCCGGCACGCTCACATTCCGTTATTATTTTTGCCCGGCTTATTCCCGGATCAAGGAGGGAATGTTCGAGTTTTCCCGGTATGGCCGAATTAACGCCCTGGCCGTGGATCCTCGACGCGGAAGCGGGCCTTGCCGCGGCGGGAAAAACGGGGGAACGGTCAAGCGGCGCGGCGTCTGCGTTTCTTGAGCCGCCGGGAAAGGGATTTTCCCCGCCCGGCGCAGTTCCCCCGGTAAGCCGTTCCAGTTCTTCGGTGGTCTTTCGTATAATCTCAGGTACGTTCATGTCGCTTCCTTAAAAAAAGTACCGTGCGTGATCACTGTTTGTTTACCGTTGATGGTGAAACTGTCCAGCACCCCGCAGATGGTCCAGTCGGCGATAAGGGCCTGGTCGCCGGTAAACATGTTGGCCGCCCCGCCGTCTATATTTACCAGGACGGTATCGCCTATTCCGGCGTGGGCGGCGTCAAAGGCGATTTGCCGCGTTCCGTCGGGCGTCCCGTCGGGGTTGAGACATTCCACAATCATCAGCTTATAGCCGTGGAAACTTTCATCCTTGATTGTAGAGATAAGGTTCCCGACCACTCTGGCTATTTTCACCGCAAGCCTATTTGGGCAGTATTCCTTCCACATCGTCATGGGGAGAAGGAATCACATGGATGCCGTACAGTTCTCCCACAACCTTGGCGGCGGCGGCGCCCGCGTCCACGGCGGCTTTGACCGCTCCGGTATCGCCCCGCACCATGACCGTTACCAAACCGGAACCGATCTGCTCTTTGCCGATAAGGCGCACATTGGCGGCCTTGACCATGGCGTCGGCGGCTTCAATTGCCCCGATAAGCCCCTTTGTTTCTACCATTCCCAGCGCTTCTTTCATTTCACTTCCTCCTCGTATTTCGTCCTCTCAAAAGGACGGCTGCCGCGCCCGCCCGGCGCGCTTACAGTTCTTCGTTATAGGTATCGATAAAGCCCACGATTGCCGAATCGACCGGCGTCAGCTCCTTGCGGAACATCTTCGCGGCTTCCTTGGAACCGATAAGGTATACCAAATCGCCGGGGCCGGCCTGGCGCCTCGAATCGGCGGCGACAATGGTCTTGCCCTCCTGCCCGTTTTCGATGAGTTTCACGGTGAGCAGGGGGATACCCTGAAGGTTTTCCTCTTTGATTGTGGCGACCACCGTGCCGGTGACCCTTCCCGTATACACTACTTTACCGTCTTTGCGGCGGGCGCGGTCGGCAGTATCCCTTCCACGTCATTGTGGGGCCGGGGAATAACATGCACCCCGTACAGGTTGCCCACCCGTTTTGCCGCCTCCGCTCCGGCGTCAACCGCGGCCTTGACGGCCCCGACATCACCCCGTACCATGACCGTTACCAGTCCCGAGCCTATCTGCTGTTTGCCGATAAGCGCCACGTTGGCGGCCTTGACCATGGCGTCGGCGGCTTCAATCGCCCCGATAAGCCCTTTGGTTTCTACCATTCCCAATGCTTCTTTCATCGTACACTCCTATACTATCTGTGCCTGTTCCAAAACTAATTCTGCCCCGATCATTTCAGGTCCTCGGTATGCTTATCAAAAATCCGTTTTTGATTCATGTCGATATAATCAATAATGGCGATAATGGTACTGTCCGCCGGTTTGTTTTCGGTGATACTGGTCTGCCGTGAAGAAGAGCCGCCGACCGTCATCACTACCTCTCCTTCTCCCGCGCCGACCGCGTCGATGCTTACCACAGGGGCGCCTTTTTCCTGAAACGTGTCAAGATCGATGTTCCGCGTCAGAAGCAGTTTGAGGCCGTTGAGTTTTTCAGATTTGTTGGTGCTTACCACCGTGCCGACTACTCGTGCGATTTGCATATCTGTATCCCTTTTTCTTTTGTCCGGTCCGTTACCGCGGGACTGATACAACCCCTTCCCGCGGTACGCTGTTTTTCGCCGTGCCCCAGGGCATTGTTGCTATCCCGCCCGCTTACCGGATCACGCGGCCCCTTGCGGAGGCCCGCCGGCACAGCGCCGTTTTGTTCATCGTCTTTTAATAAGACTGCTTGGTAATGGTAACCAGTCCTGCGGGACATTTCGCCGAGCATTTGCCGCATTTTTCGCAGTCTTCGGGCCGGGGATCCATTTCCCCGTTGACAATTTTTATTCCCTTGCTGGTCCCCATACGCACCGCCCCCGCCTTGAGCATCTCGTCGCAGACGCGCCGGTCGTTGATTCCGGTTGAGGCCTTTATCCTGACCCCGTCGCCCACGGTCTGCTTCATCAGTTTAACGTCTTCCACGGTAGCTCCGCCCGCGCCGAAGCCGGTCGAGGTTTTGACAAAATCCGCCCCGGCCCGTTTCGCGAGGGTACAGGCGGCGACTTTTTCCTCGTCGGTCAGGGCGCTGGTTTCGATGATCACCTTGACGATGGCGGCGGGATGGGCGGCGCTGACCACGGCAAGTATGTCGTTATAGACAACATCGTATTCCCTGTCTTTAAGAGCGCCGATATTGATAACCATGTCCACTTCCTCGGCGCCGTTTTTAATCGCCTCGGTAGCTTCTGCCGCCTTGACAAAAGGGGTGGTCGCCCCCAGGGGAAAACCGATAACGGAACAGGTCTTGACGCCGCTTCCCTTTAACTGGGCCGCCACATAGGGAACATTGGCGGGGTTCACGCACACCGAGGCGAAGTGGTACTGCTTCGCCTCGTCGCAGAATTTCTTCAAAGTCGCTTTGACCGTTTCCGGTTTGAGTACCGTATGGTCCATATATTGGGCATAACTCGCGTCATAAGCGGCGCCGCCTGCCCCCGGAGCGGCGGAAAAGGCCGGGGCATTCGAGCCGACCTTTTCCATCACACTTTTGGTAACTTCTTTTACAATTTCATTGATATCCATAATCTCGCTCCTCAAATATTCATGGTATGGTAAAAATCGATCATTGTCAATATTATTTTGCGCTTTTGTCGTTTTTTTCTCAAAACTTCTTGACAAAATGTTATTTTCAGTGTTATTATGTTATAATCATAACAGATGGGAAAGATAGACAGACGGCGCGACAAAATCATCTCTTTGTTCAAAACAGACAGCGTGTTAAGCATCAAAGCCCTGTCCGAAACGCTCAAGGTATCCACAATGACGGTACGGCGGGACCTGGAATACCTTGCCGGGCAGGGCATCGTACAGTTTTACCACGGAGGCGCGGTAGTTGATCCTCGTTTTCTCGAAAAAGACACCGGTCCAAATGACTACTACCTGCAGCAACAGGCCATTCTGCACCGGGAAGAAAAAATCCGCATCGCCAAAAAAGCCGTTGAGCTTCTCCTGCCCCAGGAAACCATAATGCTGGATTCGGGTACTTCGATTTTCTACCTTGCCCGCGAGATTCCGGCAAACCAGAACCTCACAATCATTTGCTGGTCCCTCAACGTAATGCAGGAGCTTATACAAAAAACAGGGAACAGCATACTGGTCCAGGGCGGCATATTTCACCCCGAAACCCAAATGTGCGAAAGCAACCTGAACGTGGACATTATCAAAAGCAGCCGGGCGTCCAAAGCGTTTATTTCGGCGGGAGGTTTTCACTCAAGCCTGGGAATAACCAGCGCCTTTCATTACGAAGTGGAAACAAAGCGGGCGGCGATCAAATCCAGCATGACAAGCGTCTTGTTGATCGATTCGTCTAAATTCGGCAAAGTCTGCTCCGCCCACATAACCGAAGTCCGCGACTTCCGCATTATCATTACCGATTCGGGAATTCCGCCGGAATACAAAGAATTCATTTTGAACGAGGGCCTTGAACTTATTATTGTATAAAAGGGCAAATTTGCGGAATTTTTTGCGATAAATTTGCGAAAAAAGCCTTGACAAAAAAATTTTTTTTCGTTATTTTGTTTCTATTGAGAGAAACGCTTCTTTTTATAGAAACGTTATTATTTTGTTCAAGGAGTTTAGTATGACACAAAAAATCCCCACCAGGCTGTATCTTGCGGAGGATGAGCTGCCCAAAGCCTGGTACAACCTGCGGGCGGCAATGAAAAACAAGCCGGACCCCATTTTGCATCCGGGGACGTTGCAGCCGGTAACGGCGGCGGACCTTGCGCCGGTATTTTGCAAGGGCTGCATCGACCAGGAATTGGACGATAGTACGCTTCTTATTCCCATCCCCGAAGGTTTGCAGGAATTTTACCGCGCCTACCGCCCTGCTCCGCTTATCCGCGCGTATTTTCTGGAGAAAGTCCTCGATACGCCGGCGGAAATCTACTATAAGTTTGAGGGCAACAACACGTCCGGCTCGCACAAACTCAATTCGGCGGCGGCGCAGGCGTATTACGCAAAGGAAGAAGGACTCACGTCGCTCACCACCGAAACGGGCGCGGGGCAGTGGGGTTCCGCAATGGCGATGGCCTGCGCCTTTTACGGCATTGACTTGACGGTGTTCATGGTTAAGGTGAGTTCAGAGCAAAAACCCTACCGCAAGGCGCTCATCGAAACCTACGGCGCAAACCTGATTCCTTCGCCTTCGGACACCACAGAGTCGGGCAGGAAAATTCTCGCGGACAATCCGAATACCGGCGGCTCGCTGGGCTGCGCCATTTCGGAAGCCATAGAGCGGGCCGTAAAAACCGACAAGTGCCGCTATGTACTGGGCAGCGTGCTTAACCACGTACTTCTGCATCAGTCGATCATCGGGCAGGAAGCAAAGGCGGCGTTGGATAAATACGGGATCAAGCCTGACATCATCATCGGCTGCGCGGGCGGCGGCTCCAATTTGGGCGGCTTAATCGCGCCGTTCATGGGCGAAAAAATCAACGGCGCGTCAAACACGCGCTTTATTGCGGCGGAGCCTGTCTCATGCCCGTCGTTCACGCGGGGGCGTTATGCGTATGACTTTGGCGACACGGCGCAGACCACGCCGCTCATCCGTATGTTCACGCTGGGAAACGGCTTTATACCTTCGGCAAACCACGCGGGCGGACTGCGTTATCACGGCATGAATTCCGTACTGTCCAGGCTCTATAAAGACGGCTGCCTTGAAGCGCGCAGTTATGTGCAAAACACGGTGTTTGACGCGGCGATACAGTTTGCCAAAATTGAGGGCATCCTTCCCGCGCCGGAGTCATCGCACGCTATCCGCGCCGTGATTGACGAAGCGCTTGAATGTAAAAGAACCGGCGAAAAAAAGACCATTCTTTTCGGACTTTCGGGCACGGGCTATTTTGACATGACCGCGTACACGAGCTACAACGCAAAAACCATGAGCGACTCAATTCCCAGCGATGAGGACCTGGCGCGCGGGTTTGCGACTATTCCCGCCATTCCGCAGAACAGCTAACGAAATGGGGTATACGGAGCTTTCGCCTTGCCGTCCGGCAGGGCGAAGCCCGTATACCATTCAAATGTTCCCGG
>JAISYA010000236.1 GCA_031270205.1 Treponema sp. | reverse complement strand
GCAATAGCGGACTCCCCATTCTCCGCCCCCTCGATAAATCCGCTCTTTATTCTTTCTTTGCTAATTGCTCACTGCTCATTGCTCTTTGCAATGATGCGCACGTCCTGCTGCGGGAACGGGATGTGCAGGCCCGCTTCTTCAATTTTGGCCTTGATGTTCCGCATCTGTTCCCAGTAAATATCCCAATACACCTGGTTTGCAGCCCAGGCGCGGATCGTGATGGTTATCGAGCTGTCGTTCAGCGACCGCAGTATCACCTGCGGCGCGGGGTCTTTCAAAAAGCGGCTTTCGGCGGCGATAATGTCCCGCATTACCTGGAAAGCGGTATCCACCGGGTCCGAATAGGCTATGCATACCGAAAGCTCCATCCGGCGCCTGCCGTTGCGGGTGTAGTTTTTGAGGGGGCTGCCCCAGACGCAGGAATTGGGCGCGGAAATAAAAATGCCGTCGGGGGTTTCAAGCGTCGTCGTAAACAGGCTGATGTCTTTCACTGCGCCGCTGAACGAACCGCATTCAATATAGTCCCCCCTGCGGTACGATCCCAAGAACAGGAGGATGATCCCCGCGGCAATATTCCCCAGCGTGTCCTTCAGGGCAAGCCCGACGGCCACCCCCGCCGCGCCCAAAAGGGCGATGAGGCTCGCGGTATTAACCCCGAAGATGTTGAGGATCATAATGACGCAGATAATGAATACCGCGTAACGGATGACCGCGCGCAAAAGCGAGCCGACGGTCTCGTCCATATACAGGCCGCGGGCAACGGCCCGCCCGATAAGTTTCCGGGCGGCTCTGGACAGGGCCACGCCCGCTATGATGATAGCGGCCGAGACCAGCGCGTCTTTCGCCAGCTCAATAACCGCGCCCGAGTGGTTTTGCCACAGATTCAACAACTCATTCTTCATTATAATTTCTCCATATTATTGCCATCTTCCGTATCATTGCCGTCCTCCGTATCATTGCCGCTTTGGCGGCAAGCGGGCCGCTACGCCCTCCGGGGCGGGCGGAAGAAACCGAACAGGCTGCCGCAGAACCCGCCGACAATGTGGGCGAACTGGGAGATGTTGTCCGAGCGGAGCGATTCAAGCAGCTGGCCTCCCAGGTACAGTATCAGCACGAGGATAAAGGTAAGGGGGATCTCGCCGTGGGAAAAGTTGGTGAACGACGCGAGGAGGATCATCATAAAGAGCACGCCGGAAGCGCCCATAAGGCTTGAGCGAAACAGAAACACGTTGAGCAGGCCGGTCGCCAGGGCGGTGATTGACATCATTAAAAGGAGCGAAAGGGAGCCGTAGCTTTCCTCCAGCATGGGGCCTACCAGCAGTATCACCGAAAAGTTACCGATAAGGTGCGGCCAGGAGTCGTGTCCCATCGTGTGGGTAACGATGCTGAGCCAATTCCGCAGGCTGCCCGGATGAAAGTTCCCTTCGGGAACCATGAACCATTCTTCGGCAAGCCCCGGCAGCAGGCTTCTTGAAAGGACCAGTACCAGGGCGCTTAAGAGCGCGAAGGTGAGTACCGTAGGCGCGTTGTATTTTATCCTCATATCCGCAGCGCTATCTCCACCGGGCAATGATCGGAGCCTTCCACATCGGGCCTGATTATCGAAGATTGTACGCTCGGAAAAAAGTCTTTGTCCACACAGTGATAGTCGAGTCTCCAGCCCACGTTCCGCGCGCGCGCGTTGGTACGGTAAGACCACCAGGTGTAATGCCCGGCCTCACCCGGATGCAAACGGCGGAACGTGTCCACATGCCCTGCGGCAATAAACTCGTCCATCCAGGAGCGTTCCTCAGGCAGGTAGCCCGGACTTTCCTCGTTCTCTTTTGGCCGGGCCAGATCAATGGGCGTGTGGGCGATATTGAAATCCCCGCAGAGCAGAAAGCGCCGCCCCTGCCGCGTCAGGGCATTGCAGCGTTCCAGTATGGCGCCGCAAAAAGCGAGCTTGTAGTCCAGCCGCGCGCCGCCTTCCTGGGAGTTGGGAAAATACGCCGCGATAAGGGTAAAATCCCTAAACTCCGCCTCCAGCGTCCTGCCCTCATGGTCAAACACGGCGTTGCCCATGGGGCGCACGTCCAGCGGCTCCACCCTGGTGTATATGGCCACGCCGGAGTAGCCCTTCTTTTGGGCGCTGGCCCAGAAACTCGCATACGGTTTCCCGTCAACCGGCGGGTTCACCAGTTCCGGCGAAAGCTGCCCCGGATCGGCCTTCGTCTCGTTCAGGCAGAGTATGTCGGGCGCTTCTTTGGCAAACCACGCGCCAAACCCCCGCTTTTCCACCGCCCTGATCCCGTTCACGTTCCAGGAGATAATTCTCATAAGGGAGAGTATACAATGGGGAACAGGGGAGGGGAAAGAGGCGGAGGCTCATCTTTCCCCCTCCCCCTTGGCAATTTCTTCATTTGCTACTATTATTCTTACTATACAAAATCAATGGGTTTCGTATCGTGTGAGGCGTGCTTTTTAATAGGAGGCGCGGACGGGGGTTTCCCACCGGCAGGGGGTGTATATGCGGTATGTGATGGACGGCTCTTTTTTGACCGGCTGCGGGCTGGTGGATGCCCAGCACCGGCAGCTTTTTGAGGCGATAAACAATTTAATGGAGGTCTGCGAAAACGGCGCGGATGCGGAAGGGCTGAAAAAAAGCCTCCATTTTCTTTCGGATTACACGATTAAGCATTTTTTTGATGAGGAGCAGCTCCTCAAAAAGTACGGGTTTAGCGGAATCGAAGGCCACCAGCAATTCCACGAGGCGTTCAAGCGGGCGGTTAGGGACCTTTCCCATGAATTTATTTTGAAGGGCGCTTCCGAAACCCTGGTTAACGAAGTGCAGAAAAAGATCGGGGCCTGGCTTGTCGAACATATCAAGGGTCAGGATTTCCGCTGGGCAAGGGAGCTGAAAGTAAAAGCGCCGGAAATGTTCGCGGCCGGCGCCTCTGCGGAACCGGCAGCGCCGGCGTCCCCTGCTCCCGCCGCGCCTCCGGCGGCGAAAGACGCGCCGGTAACAGAGGCGAAGGCGCCCGGGGAAAAGGCCGCCGGGCCTCCGTACGCCCCGGAAAAAGCGGCGGCCCGTTCAGGGAGCCTCCTGGCAAAGATGACGGTACTTTCCACACTGCCGGTTTTTGCCGCCGTTTTGGTCCTGGCCGTTTTGAACGCGGGCGTATTTGCCGGTTTCGCGCCGGGCCGCCTGCTGCTGACCCAGGGTTTGGCCGCGCTGGTTTTGCTCGCGGCCGGGGCGCTCCTCAATTTTATTTTTATCAAAACACTGGTCATCAGCCCCATGAAGAAAATAAGCGATGTGCTGCAAAAGGTGGGGGAGGGCGATATTTCCCAGCAGATACGCCTGCGTTCCGGAAACGAAATCGGCGAGATGGCCGGCCGCTTTGACCAGACGCTGGACCGGCTGAAGCGTCTGGTGGTGGCCATTCAAAACGGGTCCGAGGCGGTGGACGAAATCGGCAAAGACCTCTTGATAAACATGGCGGGGACCGCCGGAGCGATTCGCGAGATAAACGGCGGCATTCAGCACATGCAGCGGCAGGTCGGTCTACAGGCGGATTCGGTGGCCGCCGCCACCGCCGCGGTAGCGCGGATCAGCGGCAATATCGAAAAACTCATCGCCGAGATAGATACCCAAACGGAAAGCGTCTCCCAATCCTCATCGGCCATTGAGGAAATGCTCGCCAATATTGATTCGGTTACGCACATCAGCCGGATCAATTCCGAGAACGTTATGCACCTTGCCGAGGCTTCGGAAGTGGGGCGCAGCGGCCTGGAGGCGGTGGCGGCGGACATGCAGGAAGTGGCCAGGGAATCGGAGGGGCTGCTTGAAATTAACGCCGTGCTGCAAAACATCGCAAGCCAGACCAATCTGCTTTCCATGAACGCCGCCATTGAGGCCGCCCATGCCGGGGAATCGGGAAGGGGCTTTGCCGTGGTAGCAGATGAAATCAGAAAGCTTGCGGAATCCTCAGGAAAGCAGTCGAAAACCATCAGTACCGTGCTCAAAAAGATACGTGACGCGATGGCAAAAATTTCCGTGTCCACCGGGGAAGTGCTGGATAAATTCGGGGCGATTGACAGCGGGGTAAAGACCGTGTCGAATCAGGAGGATCAGATTCGCGGCGCGATGGAAGAACAGAGCGCCGGCAGCCGGCGGATTCTGGAATCCATGCAAAAGCTCACCGAGATAACCAGGATCGTCAAAAGCAGTTCCGGGGAGATGCAGCACGAAAGCCGCGAAATTACCAGCGAGGGAGAAAACCTGAGAAGCGCGACGGCGGAAATCACCGGCAGCATGAACGAAATGGCAAACCGTACCGGGGAAGTCAATGATTCGGTCGATCATATTAACCGCATAAGCGTTAAAAATAAAAATAATATCGAAGTACTCCGGAAAGCGATCTCTGATTTTGTGCTGCAGGACAAGCATTATCTGTGGGACGACTCCCTGGCTATCGGGGTTGAAAAAATCGACGAGCAGCACCGGCAGCTTTTTATCGCGCTCAACAGTTTAATCGACGCCATTGAAATGGGGAAAGGCGCGGAGGAACTTGAAAAGGCCCTGAATTTTCTGGTTAGTTATACGGCGACCCATTTTGCCGACGAAGAAGAAATACAGAAACAGTGCGGGTTTCCGGATTTCGAAAACCACCGCCATATCCACGAGACCTTCAAAAGCGACGTTATACAAATGGCCGGGCAGCTGGATAAACTTGGAAGCAGCGCCGACACAATCAGGGAAGTACGGCATAAAGTCGGCGAGTGGCTGATCAACCACATTAAATTCCAGGACTCCAAAATCGGGGCTTTTATCAAATCAAAGGAATAGGGCGGCGGGAGGGCCGTCTTGTCCGGTGAATGGGTTATGTGCTATAAACCTCTATTGAACGGTGGAAGATCGGTATCAGCGTGTTAAAGCCTTTTGATTTCGGCGTTTTGGTTTCCGCGTTTTGCGTGGTCGCGGGATCTTTTGTTTTCGCGTATTCAGGCGCGGTGAGCGATTCCGCCATACACGTGAAAGGCGAAGGCGGCGAATGGATTTTTCCCCGCGACGCCGCCGAGACCATAAGCGTGGCCGGGCCTTTGGGCGATACCCTGATTGCAATTCAAGACGGCGCGGCGCGGGTCCTTGCGTCTCCCTGCGCCAATCAAACCTGTGTTGCTTCGGGGGCCGTCCATTCGCCGGGCCAGTGGACGGCCTGTCTTCCGAACAGGGTGATGGTTTTCATCGGGGAAGAGGGCGGCGGGAAGCCCGGCAGCGGAGGTGAAACCGGTGTTGACGCCGCGGCATGGTAGGGCCCGCACCCAGGCGCTGCTGGGGGGCCTCTGTCTTTTTTTATCGGCCGTTGAATACCTGATCCCCAAGCCGCTCCCCTTTATGCGGATAGGCCTCGCAAACCTTCCCCTGCTGCTGGCGCTTGACATCCTGGGTC
Source organism: Treponema sp. (assembly GCA_031270205.1). Taxonomy (GTDB): domain Bacteria; phylum Spirochaetota; class Spirochaetia; order Treponematales; family Breznakiellaceae; genus WQXQ01. Next base: position 13,278 of record JAISYA010000236.1, on the reverse strand, counting down.
CGGCGGACTATTTTCTGCTGGCGCTGCTCAAGACCGCCGGTCAGGGAATTATTTCCGGTTCCCTTTTTTCGTATGTTTTTTTGTTTTCCTTCGCGGGAACTTTTTCGTCCGCCGCGCTCATGTACGGCATACGCCGCGTTATGGGAAAGCGCGCCGGTTTTACCGGCATCGGCTGCGCCGGGGCGATGCTTTCCAACGGCGTTCAATTGCTCCTGGCCCGCTGTTTTGTATTCGGCGCGGGGCTGCGCTTCCTTGCCCCTCCCTTTCTCGCTTCAGGGCTTATCAGCGGCGCGGCTCTGGGCCTTTTCTGCGAGACCTTCTGCCGCCGTTCGCAATGGTACGAACAGTGCGGAAACGCTTCAGGCCGGCGGTATCCGGGCGGTAATGAAACCGCCCCCGCAACGGAAGAAGCCGCGTCCGCTCCGCCGCTCCCGCCCCGCGGGCAGGCCGCCGAAACGCGCCGCCTCCGGCGCGGGCGGCAATGGAACAGCCTGTTCAGCGGCGGCGGACTTTTCGCCGCTTTTCTCCTGATGGCGCTGCTCTTTCTGTGTAACAGATCAACGCCGTCCCGCATCCCCCAGTTCGTTTTTTTCTGTTTCCTCGCCTGGCTTTCCGGAAAGAAAATCAGGCCGCTTGCAACCGCGCTGATTATGGCGGGCATTGTGTTCTGCAACCTGCTTGTCCCCTACGGAAAAATCCTGGCCGTGTGGGGTCCGTTGCGCATAACGGAGGGAAGCCTGTGGGGGGGACTGGGAAAAGCCCTCACTCTGGAAGGGCTGGTAATGCTTTCCGCGGCCTGCGTCAAGACCGCCCCGAATCTTTCAGCCGGCCTGGGCCGCCCCGGCGCGCTGCTCGCCGAATCGTTCCGTATGCTGGAGCTGATGCGGGAACGGCGGGGGCTTATCCGCCGGGGCCGCGTCATTGAGGGAATCGACTCTCTGATGCTGGAACTGGATGCCGCGCCCCCCGCGCTCGTGGAGACAGACGGTCTGCGGGAAAAACATTCACGCAACGCGCATTCGCGTTACGTGAAAGGCATCCTGCTGCCCGCCGGAATGGCCGCGCTCACGGCGGCTGCCGGAATGCTGCCGGCGGCTATCGGAGCGCTGCCCGCGCGGTTTATACTATCCCCATGAAAAACCTGCTGCGGGCGGGCATCGTCTGTTTCGGTATTCTCGCCCTGCTCACCTTTCTTGTCTCGCTTTCCATCGCCCGTTCGCTGTATATCCAGCAGGCCTCCGGCGGCTCGCTCAATTATCATTTTGCGCTGTATTTACCGGACAACCGCAACTCGTTTTTTACCGGAATCATCGCCGGGGCGGAACAGGCCGCGGAGGAGTTCAACGCCGCGATTTCGGTACATTCCATAGATCCGGCAAAAAACGAACTGGAAATGGCTTTGTACACCGGCATTGACGGCGCTGTGGTCTGTCCCTACCTTGACGACAGCACCGCCCGCCGCCAGCTCGACAGGCTGGGCTCGATGCAGATTCCCACTGTGATCATCAACCACAACGTACCCAACGATCAGCCCTGGCCCTTTATCGGCAACAACAACTTTGACGTGGGCAGGCGGCTGGGCCTTGCCGCGGGCGGCGTCAACGAAGGCCCCATCCGCCTGGCTGTGGTGTACAGCGACAAATCGCCGGGCATTTACAGCGAGCGGGAACTGGTAGAAATGGGAATCACCGCGGCCCTGGGCAGCCGCCTTGCCGCCCCCATCGCCGGCTTCAAAACGAACCTCAACCCCCTGGATGCGGAAGCCCTGCTCTCGCGCCTGTTCCGCGGCGGCGCGGACAGCGCCGATTTTAACACGATCATTTTTACCGATCCCAACGACACCATCGCCGCCGCCCAGGCCCTGATCGATCTGAACATGGTGGGCCGCGTGCAGGTTATCGGTTTCGGCAGAGATCCGGGCGTGCTGGAAAGCATCCGCAAGGGGATAATCGTGTGCAGCCTTGCAATCAACCCTGAACGTATCGGCTACGAAGGGGTCCGTTCCCTGGCCGCCCTCAGGAAAACGGGCTATACCTCGACATCGATTGACACGGGAATAGAGATTGTTAACCGGGATAATCTGCCGTAAGCCTTTACTTTCCCAGGCGGCGATTTATGCTATACTACAAACATGAAAAATTCTGAATTAGCGGGGCGGGATAGCGTTCCGGAGACAGCGGCGGCCCTTTGCGCGGTGGGCGCTGAAAAGGTTGTGTCGAACGAACTGCGGAAGCTGGACATCAAGGTTCTGGATTCGCTTTTCGGCAGGGTGCGCTTCAAGGCCGACGCCGCCGGCCTGTACCGCTCGCTTATGGGGCTGCGGGCCGCGGATCGCGTATTGCTGGAAGCGGGTTTTTTTCGGGCCGATGATTTTGACGCGCTCTTTGAGGGGACGGCGGCGATTCCCTGGGAGCGGCTCGTACCGAAAGACATGGGGCTGAAGGTGGTCAAGGTGCGGGCCAGCCGTTCCCGTCTTATGGCGGAAACCAGTATTCAGGCGGTGGTCCACAAGGCCGCGGCGGAACGGCTCTGCCGTCACTACAAGCTGGCGCGGCTAAGCGGCGAGGGCGCGGCGGCGGAGCTTCGGGTCTATGTGGAAAAAGACATGGTTTCGCTGCTGGTGGATTTGTCCGGAGAGCCGCTCTTTAAGCGGGGCTACCGGAGCGAAGGGGGCGCCGCTCCCTTACGGGAAACGACCGCCGCGGCGATGCTGCTCTTGTCGGGCTGGAAGCGGAAGTTCCCGCTTTACGATCCCTTTTGCGGTTCAGGGACGATTCTGATTGAGGCGGCCATGTACGCCTGGGATATGGCCCCTGGGCTGAACCGGCGCTTTTCCTTAAGCGGGCTGCTTATCGGCGACCTGAAGATCGAGGAATCCGTGCGGAGGGAGCTTCGGGACCGGATTAACTTCAAGCGGGTCATTAGAATCGCCGGCAGTGACGGGGAAAGCCGGTCGGTTTCCATCGCCCAATCCAACATTGAGCGCCTGGGGGATCTGGCCGAAGGTAAAGCGCCGGTCAGGGGGATACGGTTCGCGGGGCGGCGGGAAATGCCGGGGCTGCCGCAGATCACAGCCCTGCCCATGACCAGGGCGCGGACGCCCTTTGCGGAAGAAGCGGGTTTTATCATTACCAATCCGCCCTACGGCAAGCGGCTTGGCGACCGGGCGGCGGCGGAGCGGACCTATGGGGAAATGGCGGCGCTGCGGGAGGGCTTTCCCGGCTGGAAACTTGCCCTGATCACCGACCATTCCGGTTTTGAGTCTTTTTTCGGCAAAAAGGCGGACTCTTGCAGGGAGATTAGCAACGGCGCCATCCCCTCTTATTTTTTTCAGTATGATCAACTGTGACTAAAAATGCCGGGGCTAACGCCAGCCCTGTTTTGCCCGCCGCATTGGACACTACACAAGATCGATCATCTTGTGACTTTTTTCAGATTTAAAAATCGCTAAATTATCATAAATTTTGTAAATTTTTTCTTGACAACTGCTATTCCTATGTTACAATTGTACAATCCGGGGGAACTGCCCCGGAAATTATACGAATGTGGAGGAAAGAATGAAAGTTACAACGAAGATTTTTGCGGCGCTTATCGTCGTGGCCCTGGTGGCGCTCGCCGGATGCGGCGGCGGGAGCAGCGGCAGCGCGGCAAGCAGCGGCACGGTCCAGGCCGTAGGGCTTCACGGTTCGCCTGATGAGGAATACTATCAGGTACAGTTCGTTTCGGGCGTGGAATACTGGTTCCCCGTTTATGAAGGGTTCAAGCAGGCCGGCAACCTCCTGGGGGTAAAAACCTTCTATGTAGGTACCACCGAATATGACGCCAACAAGGAAGTGGAGGTATTCGAGCAGACACTGGCAAAAAATCCCAAGGGAATTTTCCTGTCGCCGATCACCGCGGAAGCCTTCAAGGAGCCGATTGACCGGGCCGTTGCCCAGGGCGTGGCGATTATTACCATGGCGTCGGATTCTCCGGAATCCAACCGGAACGGGTATATCACTTCCGATAACGTCAATGAAGGCCAATACGCGGCCAGGGCCATCGCCGATGCTATGGGCGGACGGGGCAAAGTAATGACCCTGCGCAATCCCGGACAGACCAACCACGATATCCGCATTGATACCTTCATTGCTACGCTCAAGGCCGAATTCCCCAACATCCAGGTGGTGGCCGATTCCCCCACCAATCAGGACCCGGATCGCGCCTATTCGGCGGTTATGACTGTCGCGCAGATGCACCCCGATCTGGGCGGGGTCTTTATGCCCGAAGCCAGTTCCGCCATCGGCGCTTCCCGCGCCGCGGTTGAGCTTGGCGGCGGCAAAGCGGCGATCAAGGTTATGTGCTGCGACGTTAACGAGCAGATCCTTGACATGCTCCAGACCGGCGATATGTTCGGCGCGATCAACCCCGATCAGGGTATGCAGGGCTGGTTTGGTATGCTCATGCTCTTTACCGCCGCTCATCCTGAGCTGATCAACCCCATGAACGGCAGGAAAGCGCTGGGGCAGAATCCCACCTTTATCCCCTACCTTGACAACGGCCTTAACCTGGTAACGGCGGAGAATGCCCAGTACTTCTATGTGGACAAGTATGCCGAATCCCTTGGGTATTCAAGTATTCAGGACATGCTGGGTCCCGGCAACCCCGGAAAGTAAGAGCGGTTACCAGGCCCTGGGGGTCTCCTGCGTCCGGGCGCCTGGTACCGGACTGTTTGCGAAGCGGTGTTTTCCGCAAAAGCTCAAACAGGACTGTCTGTTTGGGTTTTTGCATAGTTTCAAAAAGGGCTATAATTGTCCCGGCCGCTTTCCCAAAACTTCGGTTTTGGGAAAGCAGGGGAGTTGAATCTTTCTAAAAAAGGTGGATGGTTTGAGCGGACATTTACTGGAGTTGAAGAATATTTCCAAATCGTTTGGTACCAACCAGGTTCTTTTCGGCGTGGACTTTACCCTGGACCACGGGGAGATTCACGCGATTATCGGCGAAAACGGCGCCGGTAAATCGACCCTGATGAATATTATAGACGGCCTTTTTCCGCCGGACTCCGGGGAGATTTACCTTGAGGGAGAGCCGGCGGGAATAACAAGCCCGATTGACGCCCAAAAGCTGGGCATCGGCTTTGTGCATCAGGAGATCGCCCTCTGTCAGGATGTGTCGGTGGCGCAGAATATTTTCATGTCCCAGGTTCCCATGGATGTGGGGAAAAAGGCGTTCATGAATTTCAAGAAGCAGGCCACCGAAGCCCGCGCCCTTTTGCGGCAGCTTGACAGCGGCGGCATTGAACCCACCGCGCCGGTAATGAACCTGACCATTTCAAATCAGCAGATTGTAGAAATTGCCAAAGCATTATCAAGGCAATGCAAAGTGCTGATTCTTGATGAGCCGACGGCGACTTTAAGCGAAACCGAAACAAACGCGCTCTATAAAATCATGCGGCAGCTTGCGGGCCAGGGTATAGGGATTATTTATATCAGCCACCGCATGACCGAAATTTTTGAAAATTGCGATACCGTATCGGTCCTCCGGGACGGTTATATGATATCGAAATATAAAGTAAAGGAACTTACATCGGTACAGCGGCTGGTTAACGATATGGCGGGCCGGGAAGTAACCATGCTGTATCCGGAAAAACGGAAAAGTCTCCGGATGGAAAACGATCAGGTCCTGCTGGATGTAAAAGACCTGACCGATGAAAACGGCAGATTTGAAAACATCAGCTTTAAGCTTTATAAAGGTGAAATCCTCGGTTTTTCCGGTTTGATAGGATCGGGACGCAGTGAAACCATGCAGGGAATTACCGGGCTGAGGCGGCTGAAAAGCGGAAAAGTGGAATTCCTGGGAAAAGACATCACCGGGCAAAAATCGGGGAAGACTTTTTCCCAGGGGCTGCTGTACATGTCAGAAGATCGCAAGCGGACCGGCCTTTTTCTTGACATGAGCATTTCCCCCAACATCAGCGCCGTGCACCGGGACCTTGTCGCGAAGAACGGCGTAATACAGGACGGCGCTGAAAAGAAACTTGCCAGAAAAATGATTGCGGAGCTGAATGTCAAAGCATACGGCATAGAGCAGTTTGTAATGAATCTTTCAGGCGGCAACCAGCAGAAGATTTTTCTGGGCAAATTATTGGCAAAAAAGCCCCAGGCCGTAATCCTTGACGAGCCGACCCGCGGCATTGATGTGGCGTCCAAGGCGGAGATACACCGGCTGCTGAGGGATTTAGTCGCTCAGGATATCGGGGTTATCATTGTTTCATCGGAACTCAATGAAATAATCGGCATGTGCGACCGGGTTGAGGTGATGAACGAAGGGCGTTTAGTCGGGGAAGTGGAAGGGGAAAACATTAATACCGGAAATATTATGTACTTTGCCTCCGGCGCTTTCAGAATTGACAGCAAACAAACCAACAACGGAGTTTCCAATGCGTAACAATCTTAATATGGGTACGGCAAGGAGCAGGCTGGGATTCAATATAAAAAAGCTTGCTGTTTTTCAGCTCAGGGAAATCAATTTGCTTATAATACTCCTGGCGCTGATTATCACCCTTTCCTTTACTTCCCCCTATTTCGCGAAATGGGCGAACATCAAAGTTGTATTAGGCTCCCTTTCGATTGACGGCATCGTTGTTATAGGAATGACGATCATATTGATCTCAGGCGGCATTGATCTTTCGGTCGGCTCCATGATGTGCCTTTCCATGACTATCATCGCAAAGTTCTTTTTGGGAGGCGTGAATCCCTGGCTGGCCGCGCTGCTGGCGGTGCTTATCTGCGCGGCCATCGGGGCGTTCATGGGCTTTCTGGTTACGTATGTCAGGTTAAGCCACTTTATTGTTTCGCTGTGTTTCATGGGTATTGCCCGCGGCGTGGTGCATACCCTTACAACAGGAACGCCCATATCGCTGGTCCGGGCGCTGAACGCCGCTCCCAGGTTCCGTTACCTGGGGCAGGGGCAGATAGGCGGCCTTATGCCCATGACGGTGCTGCTCTTTATTATCATCGCGATCCTCGCTGAAATTTTTGTCAGAAAGGCCCTGCTTATGCGGCTGGTTTTCTACACCGGAAGCAATGAAAAAGCCGCCGCCTATTCGGGAATTAACGTCAAGCGCGTTAAAGTGCTTACCTGTATGGCCTGCTGCGTATTTTCCGCCCTCGCCGGCGTTATCTATGTCAACAAATTCTCCGGTGTTCCGGTAACCGCGGGGGCGGGACTGGAAATGACCGCCATCGCTTCCGCCGTTATCGGAGGGGTCAGCATGAACGGCGGCAAGGGTTCTATCCTTGGCGCCATTCTGGGACTTTCCCTTATGGCCCTCGTACAGGACGCCCTGACCCTGTTTAACGTTCCCGCTTTCTGGCAGGAACTGATACGGTACATCATTGTATTGGGCGCTGTGGTAATTGACGCCCTGCGGCAGAACACCGCGGTACGGCGAACGGAATGAATGAAACTTAAGTGTATCGTGTTTCCGCTTTTGGCTTTTTCGCTTTTAACGCTGTCGTGCGAAAAAAACAGCGCCGTAATTGTAACGCCGCTTAACACTTACTCAAAAGAAGATATTCTCCAAAAGGCCGGCGACTATTGCAAAAAATACGGCATGCTTCCCGCCGAGGTAAAAGCGGACAAAGAAATCTGGCGGCGGCTTATTGACGATGTGGCAAGGGAATATGTCTACGCGGACCTGAGCCTGGTACACGCCGGGGAAATTGAGGCGGCGGATGATCCGCAGGCAAGCGAAGAGGAAATCCGTTCCAAATACGAAACGCTTCTTTTTTCGCAGAAAAAATATTTTACCGATAAAAAAGAAATCGTAAGCGCCGCGATAACGTATCCCAGAGAGCCTGTCCTTTATTATCCTGAAGGACTCAAATGGGTAAAGAGCTTTACGCTGCCCTTTGAAGCCGCGGTGCGGGGACAGGCGGCAATACTCCTTAACGAAAAAAAACAGGGAGATTATGAAACGCTCATAGCCGCCGCCGAAAACGATATGGCCCCGCTGATTCAGGAAGTACGCCAAAAGCTGCGCGGGGGGATCGGTTTTGACGAGCTGGCGTCCGAATACGGCGCGGGCAGCGCCGAAGAATTGCTCTACGACAAGGATACGGGGATTTTTCCGGCCCGGCTTGCGGCCTTAAAAACACTCGAAAAAACCGGAGACATTGCGGAATACAATATTTATCAGGGCCATGTGTTCATGATCTTTGTCAGAAAGCCGGACTATATCGAAATGCCCTACGAAATGGCCAGGGACGGGATCGAAGCTTCAATTAAATCCGCCAAATCCGTCCTTGCGCATGACAGACTGATGAAAAAGCTGTACGCCGAATCGCTTGCAAACGGCTCGGTAAAGGTTAGCATAAAAGAATTAAAGGATTTATGATTTATGACCACGCGAATCGGATTATACGAAAAGGCAATCTGTTTTAATCTTGACTGGGAAGCCAAACTGGAACTGGTCCGTTCTTCGGGATTTTCTTTTATGGAACTGAACATTGACGCCGCCGATGACCGGCTTCCCCGGCTGTACAGGGAAAACGAGGCCCTTGCCCTGCGCCGGGCGGCGGAAGCGGCGGATATTCCCGTTGAAACCCTGGCGCTCACCGCGAACAGGGGCTATCCGCTCGGCTCGGAGGACCGCGCCGTCCGGGAAAAAGGCCTGGACATTGTAAGGCGGGCCGTCGCTTTTGCCCACGACGCGGGCATCAGACTGATACACCTTGCCGGCTACGACGAGCACGGCGAAAAATGCAATCCGAACACCGGGCGGCTTTTTTTCAGCGCTATTGACGCCTGCGTCAGGGAAGCGGCGGCTGCGGGGGTAATGCTGGCTATTGAAACCATGGACAGTCCTTTTATGGCAAGCGTGGAACGGATCATGGCTGTGGTAAGGATGATAGACTCGCCCTATTTGCAGTGTTACGCCGATGTGGGTAATATCACCGCATCGGGCCTTGATCCGGTGCGGGAGCTTACCCTGGGAGGACGGCACATCGTCGGGATACACCTGAAAGACACAAAACCCGGTATCTACCGGGACATACCCTTCGGGGAGGGCACTGTCGATTTTGATCTTTGTTTTGGGACCCTTGCCGCCATGGGCTACAACGGTTTTCTGACAGCGGAAATGTGGTCTTACGATAAAGAAGTTTTTCACCGGTACTTACCCAAAGCAAGCGCTTTTCTGCTAAAAAAATTAAATAGTATTACTAAAGGATAAAGGAGAAACGCCATGAAGGATTCGGTTAAATGTTTAATGGGAATTGACATTGGCGGCACGATGGTAAAGGCGGCCCTGTTTAATCTTGAAGGCAGGGAACTGACCACTGTGGGAAAACGCCTGACCATTCTGTATCCCGGAAAGGACATGAACGAACGCAGCATTGCGGAAGCGGAAAAGATGACCTGCGGGGCGATACGGGGCGCGCTGGAAACCTCCGGCATTGATCCGGCGGATATTCTCGGCATCGGAGTTACCGGCCAGGCAAACGGTTTGTATATGTTTGATGAAAACGGAAAGCCGACCCATAACGCGGTGCTGTCAGGCGATCTGCGGGCAAAAAACTACATTAAAAAATGGTATTCCGACGGCACCTACCAGAAGCTGCTGCCCAAAATACGCCAGGCAATTTGGGCGGGCAATGTGCCGGCGGTGATTGCCTGGTTCAAGGATAACGACAGGGCAGCGCTGGACAGAACCAAAACCATTGTAACCGCCAAAGACTATGTGCGTTATCTTTTAACCGGCGTTTTCTGCCTGGAATTAACCGAGGCGTCCGGCATTGCCGGCATGGATCAAAATGTGGGCGCGATTACCGAAGAAATATTTTCCGCCTACGGTATTCCCGAATATCTGGACAGGCTGCCGAAAAAGATCGCCGCCTGTACCGAAATTGTCGGCTATGTTACCGAAGACTTTGCCCAAAAAACCGGCCTCAAGGCGGGCACGCCCGTAGTGGGCGGCCAGATGGACACCGGCGCGTCAGTTGTTTCCGCCGGCGTCACCGATGAAACCAGATGGGGCATCATAGTCGGTACCTGGGGTATCAATACCTTTCTTAACCGGGAGCCGATTGTTTCGCCGGATATTTTTATGGTATACCATTATTGCATTGACGCATTTTGGCAATTTATGGAAGGAAGCTCCACTTCGGCTACCAATCTTGAATGGTTTATCGACCATTTTTTGGATCGTGAAAACGAAGAACACATTTATGAGAAGTGCAACCAACTGGTTGAGCAGGCCCCCTGGCGGGATACCGTTCTCTTTCTGCCCTTCCTTTACGGAACCAACGTCAACATTGACGCCAAATCGGCCTTTATCGGACTCAAGGGAAACCACGGCCCCGCCTCTTTGGTAAGGGCGATTTTTGAAGGGGTAGTGTTCTGCCACTGGTATCACCTTGAACGGCTTCAGAAATTCGCCCCCATGCCCAACGCGATTCGCATGGCGGGGGGAGCTACCAGATCGAAGACCTGGATGCAGATGTTTGCCGATATTCTGGGAGTGAGCGTGGAAGTTTCGGAAGCGGAAGAACTCGGCGCCCTGGGAGTTGCCATGCTGGCCGGAGTAGGGGTGGGGGTTTATAAAAACGTGGTAGAGGCGGCAAATATTTGTACAAAGATCAGCGCCCGCTACGGGCCGGATGCGGAAAAGCACGCCTACTACATAAATAAATACGCCGCTTATAAGGCGCTTATCAACGCACTGGATCCGGTATGGGAAATGATTGATACGCTTGGTTAAGGATTAAGGCTGTGATGAGGGAGGTTAAGAGGGAGGTTAATATGAAAAAAATACCGGCGGATTAAGGGTATGTGTGATTTCTGTCATATCTAAAAACAGGCATAACGCCAGGCAGCGTAAAGCCGAATAGATGTTGGTGTATACCGGCATACTTTAATCAAGGAGTTTACTATGAAAAACAAATTGTTCTTTTTGGGAAAGATCGCCGTGATAACCGGTCTCATTTTTTCGTTTTCCGGATGCTCCAGTATTCCGCAGCAGCAAAATACAGCGGCGGTAAGCTATCAAAATTGGGGTGCTTTTGGGGAGGCTGTCCTTATCCCTGTAAAGGATTTTGAGTCCAGGGGACTTGTATTCACCGAGGTCACTTTTACAATTAACGATAAAGGCCAAATTCAGGGTGAAACGTTCACATATCAGGCCCTGCTTAAAAAAGCGCAGGAGGCAGGAGGAGAAGCTATCATTAACGTAACCATTGACAAGGCGGTTTCAAATGTGTCGGAAGGTTTGAGAACCAGCAAGCAGGAAACATGGTACGGTTCGGCCCTGGCCATCAAGTACACCGACGCGATCTTACAGGAGAATCAGGTCTTTAACAGCCCCCGTACATTCCAAACCAGCGGCAGCACTTTCTCCTCCGCCCTCGTTCCCGTTCAAAATTAGTTAACGCAAAGATGGCGCCAAATTGTGCTAAAGCATAAGTCCCGCGCCCTCCCGGGTGTGGGGAAGTATAAAACGTGGCAGAGGTAAAACATCGCCTGAAGGCGATGTTTGGGGATTATAACGCGCGGAGCGCAGCAAATTGTCGGGAGGAGAAAAATGGCGTCGAATATCAAGAATGCCGCAAATCCTGTTGATGAAACCGCGGAGGTTAACCGGGCGCAGATTGAACACCGGGCCGCCTGGATGGGCCTTATCTATGATGAAATGGTAAAAGCGGGTATTGACGCGGAGCCTGTTATCAGACGGGCAATTAAGCGGTGCGGCCGTATGCACGGTGAAAACTTCAAAAAGAAATGCGCCGATCCCGGTAACTGCGCGGATTTCAAAAATGTTTTTTTGGGAGAACTGGCGATTAAAACCTTTGATATGCGCCCGGTCAACGCGGACAGGGATAATGTTGCCGTGGATTTTCACTACTGCGCCCTGGTCGGCGCGTGGCAAAAACTGGGCTTTGATGATAAAACCTGCGCCCTGTTGTGCGATATGGCTATGGAGGGGGACCGGGGTATTGCCGAAGCAATGGGACTTACCCTGGACCTGGAAACCACTATTGCACAGGGATGTCCCGACTGTAAATTGCGTTTCCATAAAGCCGGTCCCAAAACCAATTGACTGTGCGCTAACGTTCCCGGCATAGCCGGGTACGGTTTTGGGACCGGCTTGAGCCAAGACTCCTGCGGTTTTTCGCTTTTAAGTCCCACAGGCTGCTGTGGGCCGTTTCATCCGTATTTAGTTTGTGACAGGGGAAAACACAGCGGCCTCGCTATATATGCCGCAGGCCGGGGATGATCACCATAAACCGTCCCCTTTCCGCCCGTATCGAAAATTCCCCGCTTGTTGCCGCATTACTCAGGCCGAAAAACCCCCGGTTCCAGCGTAATCCGTCAAGCGGCCAGGCCAGGCCCCGGCTCACCGCCTTCCAGGGACCATCTCCCAGGGGAAACACCGAAAGCAGGGCGTTCTTTTCAAGGCGCAGCGCCAGTTCCCCGGATGCCGCCGCAGCGCCGGCTGCCGCGACACCGGCTCCGGGGGGAAGGTATTCGCGTCCGTTTCCGCCCGGCCGGGCTTCAAGGCAGCGGATATCCTCGGCCCCGGTGATCCAGCGGCTGGGGAAACAGTCCCTTTCAAACAGGGAGCGTATGGCGAAAAGATGATCGGTTCTGCCGCCGCCGCCGCCCAAAAGCCACACCTCGTCACAGCCTTTTTCCCGGAGCAGGGAAAGGGCCAGTTCCGTATCGGTATAATCCTTGGCAGCGTCATGGCGGATAACGCTGCCTGCGGGATACGCCGCCAGCCGCTCCACGCTGTCCAGGGAGTCCATGTCGCCGACGATCCAGTCGGGCCGCAAAGCGGCCTCTTCCGCCGCAATCAGGCCGGAATCTGCCGCGGCTGTCATAGCCCCTTTCGCCGGTCCCGCAAAAAGCCGCCCGACCAAATCCGGCGGCGGCCCTTCAGCTCCTGTAAATACAACACCCAACAAGACTAACTCCTGTAGGACCGGCGCCAAAAAATCCCCTGCCCCTGCCCTTGCCATCTTTTGAACAGCATTGTAATACGGCGGAAAATTTGCGTCAATTCGCGGTTTTTCTTCACCCGCCGCCGGGCGTCCGCTCCTTAAAAGCAGCCGGATAAACAACCAATAGCTTTTTTTGAAAAAAAACGGTAGATTTTTATAAAAGATTAAAGCGCCGCGCGTCTGCGCGCCATATATAGGGGAGGGAGATTGTAATGGCAAAAGCAAGTGAAGAAAAAACCACAGGGAATCCTAACGCCTCAAGTGAGGAAAAGGCAAAAGCCCTGGAAGCGGCCCGGCT
>JAISYA010000199.1 GCA_031270205.1 Treponema sp. | reverse complement strand
CCACACGGCTGCGCCGTGCGGTTGCTGAGCGGGCCGCCGCTAAGCCTTACAGCGGGACCCCGCGTAGGCTTACTGCGGCGGCCGCCGCTCCGGCTAAAGCCGTCGCGCGGTCTATCGTCTGTAGGGACGGCCACTGGGCCTACGCTGTGCTGCATGAGTCAGCTACACGGCTGCGCCGTGCGGTTATTGAGCGGGACCCCGCCCAGTACCCGCACGGCTGCGCCGTGTAGCTGAGCAATGTGGCATGGCGTAGGCCCAGTGATCGCCCCTGTATGCCACAAGCCGCCGCGCGGTCTATCGTCTGTAGGGGCGGAGGGCCGTTACTTCCTGAATACCGCGAGGCTTTCGATATGGGCGGTCTGGGGGTAGAAGTCGTACAGGCGGAGTTCGGCGAGTTCGTAGCCGCCCCGGCGGAGTATGCCGCCGTCCCGGGCCAGTGTGGCGGGATCGCAGGATACGTAGGCAAGGAGGGGCGGCCCTTTTACGGCGAGCCATGCCGAAAGGAAGGGGGAGAGGCCCTGCCGGGGCGGGTCAACGACGATGAAGATGCAGGGCGCGCCGGTCTTGCGCGCGGCCCAGTCGTCGCCGCTCAGGGCGAAACATTCCGCCGCTGCGCCCGCGCCGGTTTTGGCGAGGTTTTCCCGGGCCAGGGCAAGGGCGCTTTTGTTTTTTTCGACCAGCTCCGCCCGGGGGAAAAGATCCGCCAGAAAACAGGCGAACGTTCCCACCCCGCAGTAGAGGTCCGCCATGAGGCCGCCCGCGCCGGCTGCGGCAATATCCCGCAGATCAACGATAAGCCGCTCCAGCATAGCCCCGTTACTCTGGAAAAACAGGCCCGCGTCAAGCGTTAGGCTCCGGTTCAGGAGCGTTACCTGCCCCCGCCGCTTTCCTCCGTCGCTAAGGAACAGGCCGCCGCGGGCGTACACGGTAAAGCGGTCTTTGCCGGGCGGCGGGATAATTGCCGCCCCGCCTTCCGCGCTTTGCCGCAACGCCTCGCGTATCCCCGGATCGGCGATGGGACAGTCCGCAAGCGGGACCACGCCGCCGCTCTTGCGCGCCTTCAAGCCGAACGCGCCGCCGTTTTCCCCGCCGCGCCAGGCGGCGTCCTGCATCTTGCCGCTTATCCGGTGGAACTGCATGCGGTTGCGGTATTCCCAGGGCTGCGAAGGGAAAACCGCCGGTTCAGGAGGGCTGAAGCCGCCGATCCGTTCAAAGGCGGTTTTGAAAATGGCGGTCTTGGCGGCAAGCTGGGCTTCGTAACGGATGTGCTGCAGGTTGCAGCCGCCGCAAAGGCCGTAGCGGCCGCAGCGGGGTTCGATGCGCTCAGGAGAGGCTTCGGTGATTTCCAGCAATTCGGCTCTTGCCCAGGAACGGCGCTCTTCGCTCAGGCGGCAGGCGACCAGTTCACCCGGCGCGCTTCCCTCGACAAATACCGGCTTCCCCCCGTGGCGGGCAAGGCCGGCCCCGCCCGCGGCGATTTCCTCAACCCGAACCGTGAATACCGCGTCCTCCGCCATAGGCCATTGTATCATTGAAACAATGCGGGCATACAGGGTACAATGCGCCATGATACAGGAAGAAACCTGGTTCGCGACTGATGATGGAACCAAGCTGTTTTTGCGCCGCTGGCTGCCCGCTCCTGACGTGCAGCCGCGGGCGGCGCTGCACGTGGTGCACGGTATGGCCGAACACGGCCTGCGCTACCGCCGCCTGGCGGAAAAGTGTACCGCAGCGGGCATTGAGGTCTGGGCGGCGGATCAGCGGGGACACGGCAAAACCGCCGACCGCTCCGTGAACGGCCCCGGCAAGGGCGGCATTTTGGGCCACTGCGATGACAGCGACGGCTTTGAGCAGGTTACCGCCGACGTGCTTGCAATCAATCAGGAAATACGCAAAAAGCGTCCCGGCCCGCTCTTCCTTATGGGCCACTCCTGGGGTTCCTTTATCGTCCAAAACTATATCGAACAGTACGACAATACGGCCGGCTGCCGCGTCGACGGCTGCGCGCTTTCCGGTACCAGAGGGCCGGGCGGTTTCAGGGTGAAAATGGGAATCTTCTTGATGACCCTGTTTGCCGCGCTGTGGGGCCGGCGTAACGGTTCTCCCTTTGCGCGCGCTGTGGCGGACGGTCCCTATAACAAACCGTTCAGGCCCAACCGTACCTCTTTTGACTGGCTTTCACGGGACGAGGCGGAAGTGGACGCCTACGTGCGGGACCCCTGCAGCGGCAACCTCTGCTCCACCGGTTTTTACCGTGACCTTATGAAGGGCCTGTACCGAATTCATCAGGCGGGGGCTATGGCCCGGATACGAAAAGATCTGCCCATCTGCGTATTTTCAGGCAGCGCCGATCCGGTGGGGGAAATGGGCGCCAGCCCCACCGCGCTGGTCAACGGGTACCGTTCCCTGGGCATTACCGACCTGGAGTTCGCGCTGTACCCCGACGCGCGGCACGAGATACTGAACGAAACCAACCGCGAGGAAGTGATGAACAATCTGCTCCTGTGGATACAGCGGCATACCGACGACGCCGGAAGCGCCTCCGAAGGAGCGTAAGCCGCCCGTATGCGTTACCGATACTCCACCGAAGAAAACGGCGCGCCGGTAAAAAAGGCGCTGGTCTACACCCAGGATGAGCACGGCATTAATTTTGCCGACGTGGACAGCGAGGCGCTGGGCATTGTCCAGCGGCTGAAAAGCTCCGGCTACGATACGTACATTGTGGGCGGCGCGGTGCGGGACCTGATCCTGGGGAAAAAGCCCAAGGACTTTGACATTGTCAGCGAGGCAAGCCCTTCGAGAATAAAAAAAATATTCCGCAATTCCCGAATCATCGGCCGCCGCTTCAGGCTTGTCCATGTGTATTTCGGCCCGAGGATTTTTGAGGTCTCGACATTCCGCTCTCTCAGGGACGGCCCCACGAGCAACACGTTTGGTACTATCGAGGAAGACGTGCTCCGCCGCGATTTTACCATGAACGCCCTGTTTTACGATCCGGGGCAGCAGATAGTGGTGGATTACGTGGGAGGCATGAGGGATATCAGGCAAAAGCTGGTGCGGCCGATCATCCCCCTGCGGACGATTTTTACGGATGATCCGGTGCGGATGATCCGGGCGGTCAAGTACGCCGCCGTTACCGGTTTTTCGCTGCCCCTTGCGCTGAAATGGCACATTAAAAAACAGTCCCCCCTGCTGGAAGACGTTTCCCCTTCGCGGCGGACCGAGGAAATCTTCAAGATCATCCATTCCCCCTGCGCCGCCCGCGTTGTGGCGGCCCTGGACAACATGGGCCTGTACCGGTATCTGCAGCCCCGCGCCGCCCGCCTGATGCGGGAACAGACGGGCTTTCGGGAGCGCTATTTGCGGAGCATGGCCGCCCTGAATAAAGAAGATTTCAGGGGCCTTTCCGGCGAGGCGCTGGGTGCGCTTATCAACGATTACCTTGAAGATGTTACCGACTGGGAACTGGGCATCGCGGAGAACTACAAAACCACTTTCGCCGCGGCCCGCGCTTTTGTACTGCCCATGCATTCTCCCCGCTTTGAGCTGGGCCACGCCGTCCGGCGCTTCTTTGCCGCCCACGGCATAACCATCAAAAAATCCCACCTCATGGAGCGGCCGCTTCCCGCCCGCGAAAACGCCGAGGCCCGCTCCGACGCCGCCGAGCCCCGCACGCGAAGAAGAAGAAGACGCGGGCGCGGAAAAGGGAAAGACGGCCCGGTGGACAACGGCTAGCGCAAGCACATTTGCTTCCAGTGCGGGACATCGGGGCTGAAACCGGCATTCCGTACGGTTCCCGCGTTCCCCGCGACAAGCAGCGGTCAAAACGGTATACTGCGGTATGGGCATTTGGGATCGTCTGGAAACGGTGATTAAGAGTTATCTCCATGATGAGGATATACGCTTGTTCGGAAACCGGAGCGGCCATTCCGACTGGGAAGATCCCGATTTGGACACGGCCTTTGAGGAGCTTAACGAGTTTCTTGACTGGGGCGGAACCGGCGGCCGCGCGCGCGATGCAAACCGGGCCGGAAGCGGCGGCCGGACTTTCGCTCCCGTCCCCGAAGCGCTGCGGGCCGATTTCGCCGAATTGGGTGTCGCCTTCGGCGCTTCCGCCGACGAATGCAAAACCGCGTACAAGCAGCTGCTCAAACAGCACCACCCGGATCACCATAGTGGACACGCGGGCAATTTCAAAAAGGCCACGGATAAAACCGCCCGCATCAACGCCGCCTATGACCGCATTGAACAGTGGCGGCGGAAGGCGCCGCCTTCCGGGCGCTAGG
>JAISYA010000092.1 GCA_031270205.1 Treponema sp. | reverse complement strand
GATCGGAGGCTCGTTCGATAGGAAGTTTTTTATACCGTCTGGTTTAATACCAAATCATTGTAAGCGTTGCGGCATTTGAGCCGCGGCAAGCCGCGGGGTATTAAACCAGACTTTCGAATAAAGGCCGGGGCGCGGGCGGCCGATAATGGGGATATGCAAAAGTGTTCGAAAACGCTTCGCCCGCTCCCGCTTGTATTACCGCTGTTCCTCCTGATGCTTTCAGCCTGCAAGACCCCGCAGCCCGCCGCTCCGCCGCCGCCGGTTGCGCCGGTTCCACCGCAAGAAAAAACCCCCGTTGCCGCGCTGGAATTCGATCGCGTTGAGGCGGAGCGCCCCGATCTCATCACGCTTTATTATCACCTGAAAGCTGAAAATCCCCGCTCCGGCCCCCTGGACATTGAGATTCGGGGCTGGAAACTCAGCCTGAACGGTGAGGAAACGCCCGCCGCGCTTACAGTGGACGGGGCCGCCATCTCCGGCGCGCGCTTCAGCGCCGGCTCCCTCGCCGGAATTGACAAAACCCTTATCCTTGAGATAAACCTGCAAGCCCCGGCGGAAGAGGCCGGGCCCGCGGACGCGGACGGCTTTCTGGCAAATCTCAGCATTGATCTGGCGTACCGTTATGGCGAGGCCGCTCCCCTTTCCGGCGCGGTCTCCGCCGAAGCCGCCTTCCCCCGGATCAGGGAACCTGAGTTTACGATCACTTCCATCGCCATTATGCAGGCGGAGCTGATCAACACCCGCTTCCGCGTAAGTCTGCGCATTGATAACCCCAACCTGTTCCCGCTGTCCCTTTCCTCTTTTGATTACGAACTGTACGGCGAAGGCCGTTTTTGGGCCAACGGCAAAAAACGGGACATGCTGCAAATTCCCGCGCAGGGTTCCGCGGAAACGAATCTGTTTCTCGTGATGAATTTTATCGACATGAAACGCCATCTCCTGGATGAAATAATCGCCATGCGGATGGTACGCTACCGCTTTACCGGCGAGGCGGAAGTGGGTACCGGCGTCTCCTGGCTTCCCCAATTCCACATGGGCTTTGACCATTCGGGCAGTTCCGTCGTGCTGAAGTAAGCGGTTTTCAGCCTTTTTTCCATCTCTGCCAAAACAACGATAATTTGTATACTGGAGACGGAGGATATTGTGCAATACAGAATAGACAAGAGGTCGGGGAACAGGCTGTCGGCGCTGGGCTTTGGGTGTATGCGTTTTCCCAGGAGCTTCAGCGTGATTGATATGCGGAAAACCGAAGCGCTGGTAATGCGCGCCATAGAGGGCGGGGTGAATTATTTTGATACCGCCTGGATTTACCCAGGCAGCGAGGAAGCGCTGGGGGCTGTTTTCGGGAAGCACGGAGTCCGGAAAAAGGTTTATATCGCATCCAAGCTGCCGGCGGTTTTGCTGAAAGGTCCCGCCGATTTTGACCGGTATTTCAACAAAGAGCTGGAACGGCTGCGGACAAACTACATCGACTATTACCTTCTGCACATGCTCACTGACACGGCCCTCTGGGCCAAGCTCAAAGGCTGGGGGATAGAACGCTGGCTTGCCGAAAAAAAGAAGGCGGGCCTGATACGGCAAACCGGTTTTTCCTATCACGGCAGCTGCGATGAATTCTGCAAGATCATTGACGACTATGACTGGGAGATGTGCCTTATACAGTACAATTACTCGGATGAAAATTTTCAGGCCGGAGTTACGGGTCTGAAAAAAGCCGCCGAAAAAATGCCGGTCATGATCATGGAGCCGCTGCTGGGCGGGAAACTCGCCAACGGCCTTCCCCCCGCCGCGGTAGATATTTTCAAAAAGGCGAACCCCGCGCTCTCCCCCGCAGGATGGGGGCTGAACTGGGTGTGGAATCAGGAGGAAGTAACCCTGCTGCTCTCCGGAATGAACGACATCTCCCAGCTTGAGGAAAACCTCCGCCTCGCCGGCGAGGCCAGGCCCGGAATGCTCGGCCCGGCTGAGGCGGACGTATACCGCCAGGTTCTTGAACTGGTAAACCGGGCCTGCCGGATACGCTGTACCGGCTGCAACTACTGTATGCCCTGTCCGCGGGGAGTCAACATCCCCGGCTGTTTCGCCGCGTATAACACCTCGTTTTCCATCGGTTATGTGGCGGGTATGCAGCAATTTGTTACCAGCACCGCCCTCACATCGGAGCGCGGAAGCGGTCCCGGCCTCTGCGTCAAATGCGGTAAGTGCGAATCCCACTGCCCCCAGCGCCTGCCCATCATCGAATCCCTCGGCCTGGTCCGCGGGCGGATGGAGCCTTTCTGGTTAAGGCTGGGCGGCTTTATCGTACGGGGCTTTCTGGGGAAAAAACGGAAGCGGTTGGAGGGATAAGGAAAGAACGACTATAGCGTTCTGTGCGAAACATTCTACATACCGGCTATTGGAAAGAACCTTCGGGATACGCGCTGCCGCGCCGCTTGCGGCGGCCTGAAGGCGGCGTGTTTTGGAACCGGCTCAATTAAGCAGACGCGCGATGAGATCTTCCGCTTTTTCCCGGTAACGGTCCGGGGCGATTTCGGCGGCCTGACGCAGGTAATCGGCGGCCTCGGCGTTGCTGCCCGCTGCTGCTGCGTTCAGGCCCAGGGCGTAAAAAACCAGGGCGTTTTCCGCTCCGTATCCCAGGCTGCTAAAGTAATGCTCCTCGGCCAGGGGATAGTTTTTCGCGTTATACGCAATAAGACCCAGGTAGTAATAAGGCACATAGTGGTCCGCCTTCCGTTCCAGAACGGCCCTGAAAGCCGCCTCCGCCCCGGCCATGTCGCCGCCGGCGTAGGCCCGCTGGCCCCCGGCGATAAGTTCCACAAGGGTCTTTCTTGATTCCAGATAGCGCCGGTAATCGGCGGCGAGGTTTTCCATGTTATTCCAGCGCGCAATTCGTTTCATTACCGCGCCGGCGTTTTCAGCGGCGCTGCTGTCGGCTGAAAGAACCATGAAGCTGTCGGTGAGGGAACGGACGTACTCTTCTTTTCCGCTGTTAAGGAAAAACGAGACGAGGGACCAGGCGAGGGCCGGAAAAGGCTCCGGCCTTTCCCCGGTGTCCGCCAACAGGATTGCCTCAGGCGAGGGCGGATTCGCAAGCGTCTTGACCGTCTCAAGCCAGTCGAGATTTTCCCTAAGGGAGAGTTCTCCCTCATCACTCCGGACCAGACTGCTGAAATAGACGGCGAGGCCTTCTTTCATCCAGGCCGGGGGCTGGGGCACAAAGGCCCTGAAAAACTGGAGAAAGGACTGATAGGAAAGAGCGTCCCCCGCGTCCCGGCTGATCACCAGTTCCCGCTGTCCGGCCTCACCGTAGTGCAGGTACACCGCGCCGGGCGCTTCAGAGCCGAACCGTGAAACGACATAGGCGTTATACGCTTCTTTTTTCCCGAAGGCCCGGACCCGCAGCGGCCCGGACAGAACCGCCGGATCAAAACGAATCAGCCGGTCGTACACGTCAAAACGTTCTTCCATTTCACGGGCTATTAATCCGGCGTCATCCCCATCGGAAATAACTTCGAAATGCTCAGTGCGTACAGCGGTATCGGCGGGCATACCAAGCGCCGCCGCAAAGGCGAATGCACACAACAGTAAACCGCGAAGAATTATGCGTTTCATTTTTTATCTCCCCTGCCGTCATTGAGTTATCTTGTCAATAATAATATTCACTTCCTCAATTAAAATTCCCGTGTAGCGCTCAATGTTGTCGATGATGTACTGCTGCAGCTCGTGGATATTTCCCCCCAGCTGAATTCCGTAAGGCACGTCTATCGTGATCACCAGACGGTAGCCCATCTCGTCATCTTTAACGAGAATTTTTTTTATCCGTATGTTCTGGTTGTACTCGTCAACACAGTGGATAACCATCTGGCTCAGGGCCGCCTCGGAAATGATCACTTTACCCCGTTTTGAGTACTCCGGCCGGACGACCGATTTTTCGTGGACTCTGGGGGTGGGACCGATGCCGCCCGGCACTTTGCGCCGTTTGAATATTTTTATGGCGTCGTAAAAGATGTTGGGGTAGCTCCGTTTAACCTCAATAGAGGGCACGGGGATCACGTGCTTGCCTTCGATGCGTCTGGTCCTAATGGCCCTTTCAATTTCGTCCTGGGAGGCGATATCCTCAATTTTGACAATCTTCGAGGGCGAGGGAAGCTGCAGACGGGCGGCTATTTTGTACACCATTTTTTCCGAGGTTCCCAGCAGCAGGATGCGCTTGATCTTTTCGCTCTGGAGCTTGCGGGCCACTTCATCGCGGTGGGATTTACTGTCAAAGAGGGCCATTTTGACCGCCGCGAGAAATGTCTTTTCTTTTTTTGCCGAATGGCCCGCGAGGATACGGTTTTCCTTTATCAAAAGCCCGTCATCAATGATATAGTCGATGCCGTATTTCTGGGCCACAAGCTTGGCCCGGAAACTTTTTCCCGTACCGCTTTCTCCGATGAGGGCGAAGACTTTTATCCGTTTAATGGCAAACAAAAAATCAAAAAGCATCTCCTTTTATTATAGTACTTAAAACGTCAACTTGAATACGGACTCGGCGCAGGGCGCCGGCGTTTACTTTCAAATTCCCGATGAGCCTCCACGGGGTATTAAACCAGACTTGCGAAATACCAGGATCGAAGAGATTTTAACCTCAAAGCCGAAGAAGTTTTTAAGGAAATATCCCTTTTTCTCCTTCCTTTTTCGGCTTTTCGGCTTCGCGGTGCAATTTTTTCGGAAATAGTGCGGTTTTTAGCGGATTCCCGAAGCGGGAAAAGCAAACGCGATGCCCTTCCTGCCTGTCTTGTCCGTGTTGATAAAGCGGAATATACTTATCCATGGGGCAAATCAACGGCGCGGAAAGCCTGCTATCAAATTGCACTTCGGGGGGCTGCGGGGCAAAAATCGGTCCGGGCGAACTGGCGGATTTGCTTGCCGGTTTGCAGGTAAAAACCGATTCCAGTCTCCTTGTGGGCTTTGAAGGCAGGGACGACGCGGCGGTGTACCGGATTGATGAAAACCGGGCGCTGGTTTCCACGGTTGATTTTTTCTCGCCCATGATAGACGATCCTTTTCTCTTCGGCAAGATCGCCGCGGCCAACGCGTTAAGCGACATTTATGCCATGGGCGCCAGGCCGCTGTTCGTGCTGAACCTCATTTGTTTTCCCGAAAAATTCGACCGGGCGATACTCAGGGATATTCTCGCCGGAGGCGCGGCCAAGGTTCTTGAAGCCGGCGCGGTGATAGCCGGAGGCCATTCGATTTTTGATCATGAACCAAAGTACGGACTGGCGGTGAACGGCATTATCGACCCGCGTTATGTGCTTCGCAATGACGCCTGTAAAACCGGCGACGCGCTGATCCTTACCAAGGCCCTGGGGACAGGGCTTGTTATGGCGGCGCTGCGGGCAGGAAAGGCCGGGCCGCATATTGTAAAGGCCGCGGCCGATTCCATGGAAAGGCTCAACCGGCAGGCTTCCGAAAAAATCGCCGGCGGGGGAGCGCACGGCTGCACCGACGTTACCGGTTTCGGCCTCGCGGTTCACGCGGCGGAGATGGCCGGCGCTTCCCACACATTGGCAATCGACAGCGCTTCCCTTCCCCTGCTGCCGGGGGCTTTGGGATTCGCGGAAAATTATTTCGCCACCGCCGCGGGCCAGCGGAACCGTAATTTTATGGCGGGCA
>JAISYA010000014.1 GCA_031270205.1 Treponema sp. | reverse complement strand
GAGAAGGTTCGGGAGCTTGAAGAAACCATTGGCCGGATACAGGATGCCTATGCCGACGGAGAACGGGCGGTTTCCGAAAAGGCGAAGCGGATCGTCATCACCGGCTGCCCTATGGGCGGGGCCACGGAAAAGATCGTCCGCATCATCGAGGAATCCGGCGCCGTGGTGGTGGCCTATGAAAACTGCACCGGGGCCAAACAGTACGACCGCCAGGCAGCCGAAACCGGCGACCCCTACGAGGCGCTGTGCGATTATTATCTGGCCATCGGGTGCAGCGTGATGAGTCCCAATCCTGCCCGGCTGGAACTTTTGGGGAGGCTCTGCGCCCAGTTTGCCGCACACGGCGTTATCGAGATGACTCTCCAGTCCTGCCACACCTATGCTGTTGAAACCCAGATTGTCCGGGAATTTCTTAAAGAACGGAATATGCCCTTCCTGTCCCTGGAAACCGATTATTCCGCCGGCGATACAGCCCAGCTTAAAACCCGCATTGCCGCCTTTATAGAGATGCTTTAATGGCCGGGGATCCTCATGAGCGCTTCCTTGCCGGAATCGACTGCGGGTCTTCGTTCTGCAAGGGGGTTTTGCTGCGAAAGGGAACGCTTCTGGCCTTTGCCCTGCGTCCCACCGGCTGGAACGTTGCAGAAACCGGGCGCCTTGTTCTGGAAGCGCTTTTGGCACAGGGCGTTTCCGCCGAAAGCCCCGAAGAAGCTCCGGTTGCCCTGGCCGCCACGGGGTATGGGCGGGAAAAGATCGGCCGCGCCGTGGGAACCCTTACCGAAATCAGCGCCCACGCGCGGGGAGCGGAATTGCTTTGCCCGGGGGTAAGGATGGTTATTGACATTGGCGGCCAGGACAGCAAGGTTATTGCCGTTGAAGCAGGCCGCGCCCAGGATTTTCAGATGAACGATAAATGCGCCGCGGGTTCGGGCCGTTTTCTGGAGATGGCCGCCAAACGGCTGGAACTGGACTCCGCCGCGAGGGAAGAACTTTTGGCCCTTGAAAAGGAGATCGATCTGAACAACACCTGCGCGGTTTTCGCCGAATCTGAAATTATCGGCCTCCTTGCAAGGGGCGTCTCCCGGGAGGAAATACTCGGCGGCGCGGTGGTTTCCATAGCCCGCAGGATCGCCGCTCTGGCGGGGAGGACGGGGATCCGGTCTCCGGCGGCGTTAAGCGGCGGACTTTCGGAAAGCCCCGGGGTTCGCAGGGTCCTCTCCCGCATCCTGGGCGTGGAACTACGGCCCATGCCGCAGGGCATATACGCCGGAGCCGTAGGAGCGGCCCTGTTCGCCGGGGAACTGGAATAATAAGGAAGAAAACAATTGTCCATAACCAAGGAACACCCGGCTTTGCCCCCCGAAGTTATAGTATGTTTCGAAAGTACCGCCCAGGCTATTATGGCGGAGCAGACCCTTCTGGAAAAGGCGTTTTATGTCCGCGTCATGCCCAAACCCTCCGCCATAGAAGCGGGCTGCGGCTTTTGCCTGCGATTCTTGCCGGAGGATATAGAAAAAGTTGTCCCCTGCCTGTTGGAATGTGGGATTGCTGTTACGGAAATTTACCGGAAGGAGGAATCGGAGGGGCAGGTATCATACAAAACACTACCAAACACCACAAAACATTGCTTGACAAAATAACCTGCTCCCCCCTATACTAAGCCATGTCTGTTTTTTTAATGGGTAAACTATACCGGACACACGGGTACTGAGGGAGACGGCTATGGCCAAGATCGGAGGCTCCGGTACCGCGCAAAAAATTAAAAAGCGTTTTCTTTTCTCCATTTCATTTGATGGGCGGGTAATTCTTCCGCCTGTCGCAATCGGCCTCGTTTTTGGACTGCACGTAATTTTACCCGCCCACGGGAACTACCGGCTCAAACTGCTGCCCTACTTCAGGGATTTTTTAGCGTTGCTGCTGATTGGCTATGGGGTTGCCGCGGTTGCGAGCATCTTTAACCAGCGGATACGGGAAAAACTGGGCTTCAAGGCGGTTTTTCAGGCCTGCGGGTTTCTTGCCCTGGGGGTGTATAACCTTATAACCCTCAAATTCGAACTTATTCCGAACATCTACTTCCCCGCGCCGGAGCGGATTCTGGGGGTTTTTGTGGAGGACGGCTTTTTCCTGCTGCGCTGTCTCGTCTATTCCCTGCGTCTGCTCCTCAGCGGCTTTGCCCTGGGCGCGCTGGTAGGGGTTTTTACCGGGACGCTCATCGGGTGGAGCCGGAGGCTCAACTACTGGATCATGCCCTTTATCCGCGTGGTGGGCCCCATCCCCTCAACCGCCTGGATACCGGTGGCGCTGGTCATCTTCTTTAAGCCCGCAAGCGCCAGCGTCTTCCTCATTGCCCTGGGGGTCTGGTTCCCCACGACGGTGCTTACCAGTTCGGGGATCATGAATGTCCGCAAGAGCTACTTTGAGGTTTCCAGCACCCTGGGCGCAAGCGATTTACGGATGATTGTGACCATAGCCCTTCCGGCTGCGGCTCCCAGCATCTTTACCGGCCTCTTCAACGGCACTTCGGCCTGTTTCCTCACCCTGATGGCCGCCGAGATGATCGGCTGTAAATTCGGCATCGGCTGGTACATCAACTGGCAGCGGGAGACCCTTGCCTACGCCAACGTCTACGCGGGCCTTATCATCATCGCCGTCACCTTTTCGTTTCTCATCGGGCTGCAATTCAAGATTCGCAACAAGGCGCTCGCCTGGCAGAAAGGGACGATACGATGGTGAAGGGCGGCAAACGAATCGGGGAGCGGTTCCGGGTGGCACAACTATGAACGGATTGATCGAAGTAAAAAAGGTTCGCAAGACCTTCCCGCAGAACGGAGGCGCGGATATTGTGGCGCTGGACGATGTGGACATAAGCTTCGAGAGCACGGAGTTTGTCTCCCTCATCGGACCTTCGGGCTGCGGAAAGTCAACGCTCCTCCGCCTTATCGCCGGACTTATCCGGCAGGATTCAGGAACCATCACCCTTGACGGCGCGGAGATAACAAAGCCGGGCTATGAGCGGGGGCTGGTCTTTCAGGACCCGACACTGTTCCCCTGGATGACCATCTACGAAAACATCGCCTACGGGCTGCGCTCCCGGGGCGTGTACAAAACGGAAAAGCGCCGGATCCCGGATTTTTTCAAGCTGGTCGGGCTGGAGGGCTTTGAGAAATCCTACCCCCACCACCTCTCCGGGGGCATGGCCCAGCGGGCGGCTCTGGCCCGCACCCTGGTGAATCAGCCCAAAGTGCTGCTCCTCGATGAACCCCTGGGCGCCCTCGACGCCTTCACCCGCATGAATATGCAGGATGAAATTATCGCCATCTGGCAGAAACAGCGGATGACCACAGTGATGGTAACCCACGATGTTGACGAAGCGATTTACATGGCAACCCGCATCATCGTGATGTCAGCGCGTCCCGCGAAGATCGAGCAGGTTATCACGGTGGAGAAAGCCCGGCCCCGTCGCCGCGACGACCACGAATTTCTGGAACTACGCGCGGAGATTCTGCGCACCCCGCACTTTGCGGGACGAGAATGTGTGAGTGATGAAAGCGTGAAGCACAACAAACTGTTAGGAGATGAGACCTAGTTCTTATCCAGTTGAAACTGTTTTTTGGAGGAGTATGGCATGAAAAGAGTTTTAGGTGTTGTGGCGGGTTTAGCGGTTCTGTTCGCGGTTTCCTCGTGCAGCAAGAAAGATGCGGCAAAGGGCGAAGACGACTATGTCTTCAAAATCGGCCTTCCCCTGTCGGGATTGTGCGACGCGCCGGAGCGTATCGCCCTTGAAAAGGGCTACTATGACGAGGAGGGGCTCAAGTGGGAGATCGTCCAGGTGGGTGACGGCGAGGCGATGAATCTCCTTACCAACGGCAGTGTGGACGGTTTGGCTACCCTGATGATAAGCCTGATACAGCCGCTTGCCAACGGGCTTCCGGTACAGATACCCCTTGCGGTGCATACCGGCTGTATCAAGACCCTGGTGCCGGGGGACTCGCCCATACAGACGGCGGCGGACCTCAAAGGCAAGACGATTGGCGGGGCAAGCCCGGCGGCGACCACCGTCCTCTTTGCCAAGCGTTATCTGGCGGGGCTGGGGCTCAAGGTTGACGGGGAGAACGCGGATGTCGATTTCATCTATCAGAGCGCCGCTGAATTGCCCTTGCTCCTTGAGCGGGGTGTTGTTGACGCGATCGGGCTGACCGATCCTGCGGCCCAGATCGCCCAGGACACCCGGGGTTTTCGCGCCATCATCGATAACGCCACCAGCGAGGGCTACAAAGACGAGTTCTGCTGTGTGGTTACGGTGCGTACCGATACGGTGAAGAATCACCCGGAAGCAACGGCGAAATTCCTGCGGGCCGTGCAGAAGGGCGCCAAGTTTGTGTATGAAAATCCCGACGAGACCGCGCAGATCCTCTTTGAGACCAAACGCGCCGCTGGGGATCCGCTGGTGAACGCCCGGCTGCTGAAAGCCTTCAACTACCGTGCCTCGGTGAGCCAGGCCCTGCCCGCGCTTGAGAACAACGCTAAGGCGATGCAGGCCATCGGTATTCTCAGGGCGGATGTGGACGTGGACAAGCTGGTACAGGACGTGTTTGTCGCCGTGCCGGGGGTTCCCGACTCGCTGTTTTAGGCTGGTTTTATTTTTTTGGAGGAATATATATGAAAAGAACTTTAAGTGTTTTAGCGCTTATTTTTGCTGTTGGCGGCGGGACGATGTTTTTTAGCTGCAAAGGAGAGGGATCAAACGGCAAATCCGAAGCGACGGTGACGGTTCTCAATGATACGGCCGCTGCCGAGGTGATCGGACACAAAGGAACCGTCACGTTCAAAGTCGAGCTTCTGGACGCTGAAAAAGCCCGGAGCGCTAAAGTGTGGCTTCCCTATCCTCTGTCCGATGCGTCCCAGACGATAAGCAATGTGAACATCAAAAGTGACTCTCAAACTCATGGGATCGAGAACGACCCTAAAAACGGCGCCGTGTACCTTGTCGCCTCCTGGGAAAACCCCGGCGCGACGCCTACGCTAACGCTGACTTTCGACATCGACTCCCACTATAAAAAACTCGGTGAGCTTCGCGAAGTGGACGCGCCGTTCCCGCCGGAAGTACTTCCCTACCTGGAGGGATCGGAGGCATTGCCTTTGGACGACCCGCTGTTTGCGGACGTGGCCGGAGAATTTAAAAAAGAAAAGTCGATCTTGAAAAGGGCCCGCCTCGTTTATGACTGGGTGATTGAGAATACTTTTCGGGACAACAGCATCAAGGGATGCGGCCTCGGCTTGCCTGTATGCACCTTGGCCGACTTAAACGGCGCCGGAAAATGCGCTGATATCAGCTCGGTGTATTTAGCCGTCGCCCGCGCCTCGGGCATCCCCGCCCGCGATGTTTACGGTCTGCGCATGGCGTCTCCAAAGAACGGAGAAATAACCGGCGACTTCCACTGCTGGCTGGAATTTTACCTTCCCGGTACCGGATGGACGCCTATCGATCCGGCGGACGTGCGCAAAGCAATGCTTACGGAAGAACTCGAATTGAAAGATGCGGGCAAATGGGTTGAATTTTTCTGGGGAGGAGACAAGCTCTTCCGTATCGCCCTGAACCGGGGCGCCCGTGACATGATCCTGAGCGAGGCGACGGAAGCGTATCCCCTCACCTATTTCATGTACCCATACGCCGAAGTGAACGGTGAAGCAAAGGACTTTTTCAGCCCAGCCGATTTTAAATACACCGTAACTCTCAACCTGGATAGCAAAAATTTTCTGTAATGGTTTTACACTCCAAAATTGAATGTGGGGTGTTGTTATTTTTTTACAAAGTTTTTTAGGAGGAGGAATATATGGCGGAACGGTTTCTTGATTGTCTGGGTGAAGCGTGTCCGGCGCCCCTTGTCAAGGTGCAAAAAGAGCTTGATGCTATGGCGCCCGGAGACGTGCTTACCGTAAATGTTGACTATGGCTGCGCTGTGTCCGGGGTTCCCGGCTGGGCGCGGGAACAGGGCTGCAAGGTTGACGTTGAGGAAGTCGGCGAAGGGGAATGGGATATCATCATCGAAAAGGTCTAAGGAGAGACATTCTATGGAAGAAAAAAAAACCACGTACTATGAAATCCTGGTTAAGAAGGAGTGGAGCTATACTACCGGCGCGGTGGTCATGGCGATTCTGGCGGTCATGCTTGCCGCCTTTGCGGGAAACTGGGGTGTTTTAGGCCCTCTGCCGCTATGGGGCGGAAAATTGCTCACGTTTCTCGGCATCGACGCGGATTCGTGGAAGATGTATAACGGGAGTTTGGCAAAATACCGCTTCCTCAACAATCAGGCGGCCATTACCAATGTGGCCCTCATCTTTGGCGCGATGATCTCCTGCCTGCTGGCGGCCCAGTGGAAGATTCGGGGCATCAAAAGCGCACGGCAGGTGTGGGCCGCGATTATCGGCGGTATCCTTATGGGCATCGGCGCGAGGATCAATCCGGGCTGCAATATCGGCGCGATGTTTTCCGCGATACCCGCTTTTTCTTTAAGCGGCTGGGTCTTTCTGGTCTGTATGTTTCTTGGGGCCATCGTGGGCGGGAAAATACTTGCCAAGTGGTTTCTGCCGCCGGTATCCCATGAGCGGAGGGCAAAGCGGAAGAACCTGACTCCCGAACAGCGCAAACAAAACCGGATCATTCAGGTCATGGTAGGCGCAGCGCTTATTGTTGCGTGGATTGTGTTTGCGTTTGCCACCAAGAAAACTGCGCCGTCCGCCGGTTTTATACTCTTTACCGGGTTGGGCATCGGCTATGCCCTTCAACATTCCCGGTTTTGTTTTACCGCCGCCTACCGGGACCCGGTTTTAACAGGAAGCGTCAAAATAACCAAGGCCCTGTTGGTTGCCTTAGCGGTAGCCACCATCGGCTTTGTGGGGCTCCATATATCCCGTTACGGCGTGGATCTCTCCAAATTGCCGGAGACTGCTCCCGGCGGCGCTATCGGCCTTCACCTGGTTATCGGGTCTTTTGTATTCGGCATCGGCGCTGTACTGGCCGGCGGTTGCGCGTGCGGAACATTTGTGCGGATAGGTGAAGGCTCTCTCCAGAATATGATCGCCTTAGTATTCTTTATCGCTGGTTCCATGATCGGCGGGCCGCTGATGAGCGCGATGCAGCAATCGCCGCTCCTCTATTCGGGGAAAGGGGTGTATCTGCCCCAATTGTTGGGCGGTTTCGGCCCGGCAATTCTGTTGCAGCTTTTGGCGCTGCTTCTGCTCTGGATAGCCGCAGACCGCTGGGAACAGCAGAGAGGTAAAAGGTGAAAGCTAAGAGGCGGGCTCTTGTTTTTGTCTCTGTTTATAGCTTTAATAGCTTTAATTATAACTTGACAAGGAGGATTTTATGTCGGTTAAAACAGATCGGATGTGGTTTATCGGAACAGGTGTCGTGATAGGCGCGGCGGCAATCGCTCTTATGACGCTGGGCAATCCCGCCAGCATGGGGATTTGCGCCGCTTGTTTCCTGCGTGATGTCGCGGGGGCGCTCGGCTTGCACGGCGCGGCGGCGGTTCAGTACCTGAGGCCGGAAATCGCGGGGTTCATACTCGGCGCTTTTCTGCTTGCCCTTGTACGGCGCGATTGGAAGCCCGTCCAGGTTTCCGCAAACCCGCTCATCCGCTTTGCCATCGCGTTTTTTATCATGGTAGGCTGTCTTGTGTTTCTCGGCTGCCCGTTGCGCTTGGCCCTTAGGGTCGGGGCGGGCGACCTGAACGCCGTCGTCGGCCTTGCCGGGTTTTTCGCCGGCACAGGACTCGGCGCGTTTGCCCTGAAAAAAGGCTTCAGCCTTGAAAGCGCCGCGAGCGTCAAGGACGACGCGGACAAGGGCCGTTCGGTTGCGGCGGGCCTCAACGCCGTCGTCATACCGGCCTTTGCAGTTCTTCTGCTGGTGTTCCTTGTGGCAAAACCGGCCTTCATCAAATTCAGCGCCGAAGGGCCCGGTTCCCAGCACGCCCCCTGGATCATCGCGCTTGTCGCGGCGGCCATTATCGGCGCGCTCTGCCACCAGAGCAACTTCTGCATCGCGGGGGGGTTCCGCGACCTCTTTTTGCTCAAGAAAGGCTGGTCCTTTGCCGGTTATCTTGCAGTAATCGCCGCGGCGTTTGTGGGAAACCTGATAATCGGGAAGTTTAAACCCGGCTTTGCGGGACAGCCCATCGCTCATACGCAGGCGCTGTGGAATTTTCTCGGCATGGCTCTTGCCGGTTTCGGCTCTGTGCTGATAGGCGGCTGTCCGTTGCGCCAGCTCATCAAGGCGGGGCAGGGGGACGCAAACGCGGGGATTTGCGTGCTGGCATTTATCGCGGCGGGCGCCACCGCTCATAACGCGGGACTCGCAGCCTCCGCATCCGGCGTGCCGGTCAACGGGAAAATCGCCGTGGTTGCCGGCCTTGCCCTTGTAGCGTTTTTCGCGCTGCTCTGCCGCCCAAAACCAGCCGCGGCGTGAAGTTCATTATAACCTTTAACGATGTTTCAGGTTCTCTCCGCACCGAGCAGGTCCTGAAACACCGTTCTCTCCCTTGTGTCATCGACGCGGCCCCGCGCAGCCTCGGCGCTACCTGTGTTTACATCATCCGCACCGAAGCGCAGACCCGGGAGGAAATCGCGGCGATTCTTCAGAACGCCGAAATCGGCTGGGCAAAGATACTAGAAGATATGTGATGCATAGTCTTGTTCGACAACCCGGTTGGTTATCGAACAAGACAAAGGGAGCGTTTATGTTACAAGGCAATGATTCACTATTGACAAACTGCACAAGCGGCGGATGCGGGGCGAAGATAGAAAGCGAAGGGCTTGCGCTTTTGCTGGGGGGGCTTCCCTCCACCGCTGATGAAAGGCTGCTTGTTGGATACAAAACATCCGACGATGCCGCGGTATATAAACTTGATGAGAATCGTTCGCTTATATTCACGGTTGATTTTTTCCCCCCCATGGTCAACGACCCAAAAACTTTTGGGCGGATCGCCGCGGCGAACGCCCTGAGCGATGTATGGGCCATGGGCGGACGCCCCATGCTGGCGTTGAATCTGGTGTGTTTTCCTGAATCAATGGATAAAAAGGTTTTGGCGGATATACTGGCCGGCGGCGCGGAAAAAATAGCGGAAGCCGGAGCCGTATTGGGCGGCGGACACTCAATATACGACAAGGAGCCGAAATACGGGCTCGCCGTAACCGGCATCGTTGAAACAGCGAAGGCGCTGCGTAACAATACGCCGAAGGCCGGACACAAGCTGCTGCTTACCAAGCCCCTGGGCGTAGGAATTGTGATGGCCGCGCTGCGGGTGGAAATGGCGGGAGCGCGGGCTGTGCGGCAGGCGCTTGCATCCATGGAACGGTTGAACCGCGCTGCCTGCGAATGTATGGGGGAATACAACGTAAGCGCCTGCACCGATGTTACCGGTTTCGGGCTGCTTGTTCACGCCCTGGAAATGGCCGGGGACTCCGCGGGAATCGCGCTCTATCCGGATGCCCTGCCGTTTATTCCGGAGGCGGCGGACTACGCGAATGAATATCTCCTGACCGCCGCGGGGCAGCGCAACCGCAACCGTGCGGAAAAGGCCGTTGACGTGCGCTCCCTCCCCTTTGCCGTTCAGGAATTACTGTTCGACCCGCAAACATCGGGAGGACTTTTGATAGCCGTGTCTCCCGATGAAGCGGAGGAACTTGTCCTTCGCATAAGAAACGCCGGCGATGAATATGCCGCAATCATCGGGGAAATTACCTCAGGAAAAGAAGGTGTAATAACCTTTCGATAAATCTATGGGAGCTGTTCCAAAACTGAAGGCGAACCTTCGGTTCGATGAAACAGCCTCAAATCGTTACAAAGGAGTATTGTATGAAAACAGTGGATATGCAGGGTCAGCCCTGCCCGATTCCGGTGGTAAAAGCAAAGGAAGCCCTGGCCGAACAGGGCGCAAAGGGCGTTATCGTCCTGGTGGACAATGTGACCGCGGCGCTAAACCTCGAAAAAATGGCGAAGGGAACCGGCTGCGGTTTTTCATATACTGAGGAGGGCTCCTTGTTCCGTGTAAGCATCCTCAAGGGAGCGGACTCCGATCAATTTTTTAATGAGCGGCAGGAAGGCTCGCCGGAAAAACCCGAACCGGCGGGAAGGGAGCGGAAGGGGCCGGTGGCGCTCATAACAGCGGACAGCATGGGCAGGGGGGCGGAGGACCTGGGGCGCCTGCTTATCAAGGGGTTTATTTTTTCGCTCTCCCAACTGGACCCGCTGCCTGAAGCGCTTGTGTTTTTAAACGGCGGGGCGCATCTGACCACAGAAGGGGCAAATACCGTTCCGGACCTCAAGGCCCTGGAAGAGAAGGGCACGGGAATTTACACCTGCGGAACCTGCGCCAATTACTATAAATTGACCGAATCGTTGGCGGTAGGAAGCATTGTTGACATGATGAATATAGTAAACCGTTTGGCAAAGGCATCCAGTGTGATCACGATATGATATACGCAAATTATGCCGCCACGTCTCCCTCCTTGTCCCCGGCGGTGGTCAAAGAGCTTTGCGACTATGCGGG